>NZ_CAHJWX010000295.1 GCF_903643065.1 Sphingomonas bacterium
CGGCCCGACGACGCCGAGGCCGATGGCGCCTGGGTGGCGGACCTGCTCGGCGACGACCTGCCCGGTGGGGGCGCGCATCTGGTCGGCCATTCGTTCGGCGGCTGCGTCGCGCTCGCCGCCGCGGCGCGGCGTCCGGACGCGGTGCGCTCGCTGACGCTGATCGAACCGGGGATGCAGAAGCTCGCGATCGACGACCCGCGCGTCCGCCGCTTCGTGCTGAAGCTCGTGGGCACGATGCTCTTCTCGTTCACGGCCGCGCGCCGCGCCAGGCGCTTTGCCAAGCTGGTCGGCATCCCCGACGGGGTGCGAGGCGGGTCGAGCCCCGAAGAGCTCAAGGCGATGGGCAAGGGCATCGCCAAGCTCAAGGTGCCCGACGCCGCGACCTTGCAGCGCGAGCTGGAGACGTTGAAGTGCGCCGGCATCCCGCTGCTGGTCGTCACCGGCGGCTGGAGCCCGGCGTTCGACGCGGTCGGCGAGCGGGTCGCCTCGGTCGGCGGCGGGCGGCACGAGATCGTCGCGTCACCCAACCACTTCCCCAATCTCCAGCCCGCGTTCAACCCGCTGCTGACGGCGTTCCTGCGCGCCGCCGAGGCTCGGGCCCCGAATGGCGCGCACCGGACGTAGCCGAGGATCGATCATGAGACATGCCGCCGCCCTTCTGACCCTGCTATCGATCGGCGTCCCGGCCGCGGCCGCGACGGTGACCGATGTCGTCACCCGCTCGGGCCCGGTCCAGGGCGTGGCGTCGGACGCGGGCATCGTCGCGTTCAAGGGCATCCCCTATGCCGCGCCGCCGGTGGGGCCGTTGCGCTGGCGCTCGCCGCAGCCCGCGGCGGCATGGACTGCCCCGCGCGACGCGACGCGGTTCGGCACGCCCTGTTTCGCCTCGCCGCTGCCCGGGCCCATGCAGGCGCCGCCGCAGAGCGAGGATTGTCTGACGCTCAACGTCTGGACGCCGCCGGCGGCGGCGAAGGCCGTCAAGCGCCCGGTGATGGTCTGGATCCACGGCGGCGGGTTCGAGTTCGGTTCGTCGGCGCAGCCCGGCTATGACGGCACGGTGCTGGCGAAGCACGGCGTGGTGGTCGTCAGCTTCAACTACCGGCTCGGCGTGCTCGGCTTCCTGGCGCACCCGGCGCTCGACCGCGAGGGTCCGGGGTCGGGCAATTTCGGTGTGCAGGATCAGGTCGCGGCGCTGCGCTGGGTGCGCGCCAACATCGCCGCGTTCGGCGGCGATCCCGCCAACGTCACGATCTTCGGCGAGTCCGCCGGCGCGCATTCGGTCGGCCTGCTGATGGCCTCGCCGCTCGCCAAGGGGTTGTTCGCCAAGGCGATCGCCGAAAGCGGCGCGTTCTGGGACAGCGAGCACGGCTCGCTGTCGACCCATGCCGAGGCGACTGCGCGTGGCGTTGCCTTCCAGCAGCGGGTGGGCGCGGCCGATCTGGCGGCGTTGCGGGCGATGCCGGCCGATCAGCTCAACATGGCCGGCCGCTGGGACGTGCGGCTCGATCCCGGCACCACCGTCTTCTCGCCGAGCATCGACGGCTATGTGCTGCGCGAGGCGCCCGCCGCCACCTTCGCGCGCGGCGCCGCCGCCAGGGTGCCGCTGCTCGCGGGCTGGAACGCACGCGAGGAGACGCCGCTGTTCCTGCCGCGCGCGCTGCCGCACGACACGCCCGAGGCCTTCCAGGCGGGCGAGGCCTTGCTGTTCGGCGCCGATCGGATGGCGGCGGCGGCGGCGGTCTATCCATCGGCCGATCCGGCGCGATCGGCGGCGACGCTGGTCGGCGATCTCGTCATCGCCGAGCAGACCTGGGAGATGCTCGCGCTCCAGCAACAGGCACGCCGCACGGGCGTCTATGCCTATCAATTCTCGTTCACCTCGCCCTATTCGCCGATCGCCAACCACACGGCCGAGGTCAAATATGTGTTCGGCAACCTCGCGCCGCCCCCGCCCGGCCGTGGCGGCGACCTGCCGGGCGACGGCGACCGGGCGACGGCGGACCTGATGACGGCCTATTGGACCAACTTCGCGATCAAGGGCGATCCCAACGGCCCCGGCCTGCCGACCTGGCCAAGCTATGCCGGACCAGGATCGCAGGTCCTCGCCTTCACGCCGAACGGAACGGCGGCGGCCGGCGAGACAGGCACCGACCGGTTCCGGTTCATCCGATCGTTCCGCGACGCCGGCAAGTTGCCCGAGCGCTGGCGGACGGTGATGCCCTGACGCCGGGCGAGGCACGCCCGCTCTTCGCGACGTAGGAAAATCCGCGAAGAACGGGCGGCGGGAACGCGGAATTGCGGTAGGGGCGTGTTTTCGCAACGCGAGGGTCGTCCGGCATGGGCAAAGTCATCATCTCTCGACGCAGCGTGCTCGGGGGCGTGGCGACGGCCACGGTCGCGGCCGCGCCGGGCGCCCAGGCGAGGGCGATGCCGACCGTGCCTCCGCCGACGATGTCGGTGTCGTTCGGCGTGAACGGCCGGCGCCGGGTGCTGGAGGTCGACACCCGCACGACGCTGCTTGACGCGTTGCGCGAGCAGCTGCGGCTCACCGGCACGAAGAAGGGCTGCGACCATGGCCAGTGCGGCGCCTGCACCGTGCTGGTCGATGGCCGGCGGATCAACGCGTGCCTCAGCCTCGCGGTGATGCACGAAGGCGACGAGATCACCACGATCGAGGGGCTGGGCACGCCCGACCGGCTGCACCCGATGCAGGCGGCGTTCGTGAAGCATGACGGCTACCAGTGCGGCTATTGCACGCCCGGCCAGATCTGCTCGGCGGTGGCGGTGCTGGACGAGGTCAGGCGCGGCGTGCCGAGCCACGTCCAGGCGGACCTGCTGGCGCAGCCCCAGGCCACGAACCTGGAGGTGCGCGAGCGGATGAGCGGCAATATCTGCCGTTGCGGCGCTTACTCCAACATTGCCGAGGCAATCGCCGAAGTGGCAGGAGCCAGCACGTGAGAGCCTTCACCTATGAGCGCGCCAGGGACCCGGTCGCGGCCGCCCGCGCCGCCGCCATGCCGGGCGCCAGGTTCATCGCCGGCGGCACCAACCTGCTCGACCTGATGAAGCTGGAGATCGAGACGCCGACGCATCTGGTGGATGTCCAGGACCTCGGTTTCGACCGGATCGAGGCGACGCCCGAGGGCGGGCTTCGCATCGGCGCGCTGGTCCGCAACACCGACCTCGCCGCCGACGAGCGCGTCCGGCGCGACTACCCAGTGCTGACCCGCGCGATCGTCGCGGGCGCGTCCGGCCAGCTGCGCAACAAGGCGACGACGGCGGGCAATCTGCTCCAGCGCACCCGCTGCCCGTATTTCTACGACACCAACCTGGCCTGCAACAAGCGCCGGCCCGGCTCCGGCTGCGCGGCGATCGGCGGCGTGTCGCGCCAGCTCGGCGTCATCGGTGTGTCGGACCAGTGCATCGCCACCTTCCCCGGCGACATGGCGGTGGCAATGCGCGTGCTCGACGCCATCGTCGAGACCGTCGACGCCGACGGACGGCACCGCGCGATCCCGATCGCCGACTTGCACCGGCTATGGGGCGACCGGCCCGAGCAGGACACGATCCTGCGCCCCGGCGAGCTGATCACCGCCGTCACGCTGCCGCGCCCGCTCGGCGGCCAGCACTTCTATGAAAAGGTGCGCGACCGTGCTTCCTATGCCTATGCGCTGGTGTCGGTCGCGGCGGTGATCCAGCCCGACGGCAGCGGCCGCGTCGCGTTCGGCGGCGTCGCGCCGCGACCGTGGCGCGTCGAGGCGGCGGAC
>NZ_CAHJWX010000296.1 GCF_903643065.1 Sphingomonas bacterium
AGTGGCGACCGCGAGGTCAGCGCGAACACGAGGGCAGCGACGAACGCGGCCGCCAGGAAACCGGCGGCGAGTGCGGGGCTGTGCACCAGCCACAGGATGACGAGGCCGGCGAGCAGACCGGCGGCGCCGGCGATCAGCGCGGCGGCGCGGGCGGGTGTGGCGGTCGACAGAAATTCGGTGGACAAGGGAGCGGTGGCCATCCGGGCGTTGTCAGCGGCGCGTGGCCCTGGCGTCAAGCCGCCACCTGATCCTTCCCTGCGTTCACCGGGAGGGATCGCAGCAGGAGCCGCGTCGTCGAACGGGCTCGCGGCCGCGCCCGCCGGCGGCGCCGGCGCGGGTGGGACGTCGCTTGACTATCCCCACCCGCGCCGCGCGGATCACCAGATCCGCACGCGCTGCTCGGGGGTCAGGTACATCTTCGCGCCCGGCTTGACGTTGAACGCGGCATACCAGGGATCGAGGTTGCGCACGGTCAGCACGCGCTCGTGATCCGGCGAATGCGGATCGGAGAGCAGCTGCGAGCGCAGCGCCGCCTCGCGCTCCTTGATCCGCCACACCTGCGCCCAGCCGAGGTAGAAGCGCTGGTCGCCGGTCAGTCCGTTGATCACCGGCGCCCGCTTGCCATTGAGCGAGCGGTGGTAGGCGTCGAGCGAGACCGTCAATCCCGCCAGATCGGCGATGTTCTCACCCAGCGTCAACCCGCCCTGGATGTGCTGACCCGGGATCGGCTCATAGCTGTCATATTGCGCGACCAGCTTGTCCGTGAAGGTCTTGAACCGCGCCACGTCGGTCGGCGTCCACCAGTCCGCGAGCTTGCCGGTGGGATCGTATTTGCGACCCTGGTCATCGAAATGGTGGGACAGCTCGTGGCCGATCACCGCGCCGATCGCGCCGTAGTTGACGGCCGGGTCCGCCTTGGCGTCGAAGAACGGCGGCTGCAGGATCGCGGCCGGGAACACGATCTCGTTCCAGGTCGGATTAGCATAGGCGTTGATCGTCATCGGGGTCATTCCCCATTCGGACCGGTCCATCGGCGTGCCCAGCTTGTGCAGCTCGCGGTTGAACTCGAACTCGTCGGCGCGCGCGACGTTGCCGACCAGGTCGTCGCGCGTGATCTGGAGCGCCGAATAGTCGCGGAACTTGTCGGGATAGCCGATCTTGGGCGTGAAGGCGGCGAGCTTGGCATGCGCCTTGACCTTGGTCTCGGGTGCCATCCACTCCAGCTTGTCGATCCGCGCGCCCATGGCGGCGATGATGTTCTTGACCAGCTGGTCGGCGGCCGACTTCGACTCCGGCGGGAAATATTTGTCGACATATTGCTGACCGATCGCCTCGCCCATGCTGCCCGAGACGACGCCGACCGATCGCTTCCAGCGCACCTGCTGCTCCGGCACGCCCGACAGCGCGGTGCCATAGAAGGCGAAGTTCGCGTCGTCGAACCGCTTGGGCAGATAGGCGGCGTAGGAGCGCAGCACGCGCAGCCGCAGCAGATCCTGCAGCACCGGCAGCGGCGCATTGGCGAACACGGTCGCCTCGCCCGTGATCGCGCTCGGCTGCGACACCAGGTAGAAGCGCTGGTTGCCCATCCCGAGCTGGTTGGCGTAATCGGCCCAGGGAAAGCCCGGCGCCTTTATCGTGAAGTCGACCGCCGTCCACTGATTATAGGTCTTGTCCGCGTCGCGGCTCTCGATCCGCGTCCAGTGGACCTGCGCGATCTGCTTCTCCAGCCCGTACACCGCCGCCGCGCGCGCGTCGGCACCGGTCTCGCCGGCGAGCGTCAGCATCCGCGCCAGATACGCCTGATAGGCGGTGCGCACGGTGGCGAGCTGGGGATCATCCTTCAGGTAATAGTCGCGGTCGGGCAGGCCGAGGCCGCCCTGGTTGATGCCGACGGCGTAGCTGTTGGGATCCTTGTCGTCGACGCCCACGCCGACGCCGATGATGTTCGGCACGCCATAGCGCGACAGATAGGCCATGGTCGCGACCAGCTGGCCCTTGGTCCTGGCGGCCGCGATACGGTCCAGCCACGGCTTGACCGGCGCGAGGCCCTTGGCCTCCACCGTCGCGACGTCGTTGAAGCTGGTGTAGAAGTCGCCGATCTTGTCGCCCGGCCGCTGCGCGGCGGCCTCAAGGATGGCCTTGGTGCGCTCGCGCGACAGATCGTCGAGCACGTTGAACATGCCGAACGCGGTCTTGTCGGCGGGGATGTCCACGCCCTTGGCCCATGTGCCGCTGGCGTAATCGTAGAAGTCGTCGCCCGGCGCCACGCTCGCGTCGCGGCCGGCGAGATCGATGCCGAAATCGCCATATTGCGGCTTGGTGGAAGGGGCGGCGGCGGCGGTCGGCGCGGGCGCGGTCTGCGCGACGGCGAGTGTGGAAGCGGAGGCGAACAGAAGAGCGGCGAGAACCGGCTGGCGCATCGAGTAATCCTGTAAAGGGGTTGGACCCTGCGCGCGTTGTAACCTGCTGCGACGGCCGGTCAATTATGCTTTTGCTTCGGACGGTTGCGCCATTTCCTCACCGTGCGAAGCCGCCACAGCAACGATGCAACAATATATCCTGCAACGCCAAGGATCGGGGCCAGCAGCAACAGCCCGACGATCGTCGCGAGGCCGAAATGCGCCAGCCAGCCGAGCAGGCCGTGATGAGCATGGACGTTGGTGGCGATCGGCGCGCCCGGCACTTCGCGATCGATTCTGAGCACCCAGATGCCCAGCATCTTCGCCAGCGGCACGAGCGCGAGGAAGACCGCGGTGCCGGGCAGCGTGATCGCGACCGCCAGCGGCACGTTGGCGCGCGCCGGAACGGACAGGAGCGCCGCCGCGGGCATGTGTCCGCCCGGGAACAGCACGGTGCACACCGCGCCCACCGCCGCGCCGCGCGGCACCGAGCGCCGGTTGAACCGCCACAGGCTGGGCTTCAGCACGTGTCGGGACACGGGTCGGAGCCAGCGGTTGCGTTCGATCGACTCGCGCGTGGGGACGTGACCTTTCAGCCAGCCCATCAGCCCGCGCGAGGCCGGCCTCGCCTCAGCCCCGGTCACGCAACAGCCTCCCCGCTTCCTTCTTCCACTCGCGCTCCTTGATATGCTCGCGCTTGTCGTGCGCCTTGCGGCCCTTGGCGAGCGCCAGTTCCACCTTCGCCCGCCCGCGCGCGTTGAAGTAGACGGTGAGCGGCACCAGCGTCATGCCCTCACGCGCCACCGCGCCGTGCAGCTTGTTGACCTCGCGCTCGTGCAGCAGCAGCTTGCGGGGCCGCTTGGGCTCGTGATTGTGGCGGTTGCCGTGCGTGAACTCGGGGATGTTGGCGTTGATCAGCCACACGCCGCCGTTCTGGATGTCCGCATAGGACTCGGCGATCGAGCCTTCGCCAAAGCGCAGCGACTTCACCTCCGTCCCGGTCAGCGCCAGCCCCGCCTCGTACACCGTCTCGATCGAATATTCGAACCGCGCCCGCCGGTTCTCCGCCACGATCTTCTTCTTGTCGAACACGGGCGGTTTCGGACGGGCCATCGCCACGATGTAGATGGTCGCGCGGGTGAACGCTACTTCGGCTTGCGCCCCAGCGGAATCCTCCAGCGCAGCATCAGGCGGTTGACCGGGATGCCGCCGGGCAGGCCCGCCGCCTCCGCTTCCGCCGCCAGCTTGCCGCCGCCCAGCCCGATCTCCGCCCTGGGCAGCGCCGGACCGGCCGGGGCGCCCTCGGCGCGCGTTGGTCGGGGCGCATGGCTCAGCGGTCGTACTTCGCGACCAGCGCGCCC
>NZ_CAHJWX010000297.1 GCF_903643065.1 Sphingomonas bacterium
GCCTTGAGCGCCGCGTGCCGCCGGGCGAGCGCGTCCGCACCCGCCGCGCGGGCGGTGATCGCCGCCTCGATGCGCGCGAGCGCGGCGTCGATCCGGATGGTGGCGGTGTCCTCGCTCATCGGCGCGGCGATTACGGCGAGGCGGGGCGAGCGGCAAGGGGGCGCGGTTGACAGGCCGGGCGCGGTTCCCGATTGGCCGGTGACAGGGGCGGGCGCTGCTCGCGAAACGAGGACAGGGAGTCGGGCATGACGGTCAAGGTGGCGATCAACGGGTTCGGGCGCATCGGTCGCTTGGTGGCGCGCGCGATGCTGGAAAACGGCGGCGATGCGCTGGAGCTGGTCGCGATCAACGATCTGGCCGACGCGAAGAGCAACGCCTGGCTGTTCAGCCGCGACAGCATTCACGGCCGCTATCCGGGCGACGTGCGGGCGGAGGGCGGCGACCTGGTCGTCGACGGCCAGCGCATCCGCGTCACCGCCGAGCGCGATCCCGCCAGCCTGCCGCACGCCGAGCTGGGCATCGACCTGGTGATGGAGTGCACCGGCTTCTTCACGGACCGGCCGAGCGCGACCAAGCATCTCGACGCGGGTGCGAAGAAGGTGCTGATCTCCGCCCCGGCGAAGGGGGTCGACCTGACGGTGGTGTACGGCGTCAATCACGACCAGCTCACCGCCGACCACCACCTCGTCTCCAACGCGAGCTGCACCACCAACTGCCTGGCGCCCGTCGCCAAGGTGCTCAACGACGCGATCGGCATCGAGCGCGGGCTGATGACGACCATCCACGCCTATACCAACGACCAGAAGATCCTGGACCAGATCCACCCGGATCTGCGCCGCGCGCGCGCGGCGGCGATGAGCATGATCCCGACCACCACCGGCGCGGCGCGCGCGGTGGGCGAGGTGCTGCCCGAGCTGAAGGGCAAGCTGGACGGCTCGGCGGTGCGCGTGCCGGTGCCCACCGGCAGCCTGGTCGACCTGACCTTCACGCCCGGGCGCGACACCACGCGCGACGAGGTCAACGCGCTGCTGAAGGCGGCGGCCGAGGGCGCGATGAAGGGCGTGCTCGCCTGGTCGGACGAGCCGCTGGTCTCGGCCGACATCGTCCATACGCCGGCGTCGTCGACGGTGGACAGCCTGGAGACGGCGGTGATCGACGGCAAGCTGGTCCGCGTCGTCAGCTGGTACGACAATGAATGGGGCTTCTCGAACCGCATGGTGGACACCGCCACCGCGATGGCGGCGCTGATCTGAGGCCCCGGCGCGGCTATCGCCGCGCCAGACCGCCCATCGCGCGCGACGAGCCGGTTTGCGGCCCGCGTTGCGTTGCAGCATCATCTCGCGTTCGTGGTGCGGGAGGGCTGGGTGACCGAGCAGCTGCTGGCAGGGGTGAGCCCGACCGCGATGGTGGCGCTGGGCACGATCGGCGGGCTGGCGCGCAAGGGCTATCCCAAGGCGCCGATGGAGCTGATCGACCGCGCGGAGATCACGGAAGCCGGCGGCATCACCGGCGACCATCGGGGCAAGCGCAAGGGCGCGGGCAGGCGGCAGGTGACGCTGATCGAGCGCGAGCGGTGGACGGCGGCGTGCGCGTCGGTCGGCGTCGAGCTGGACTGGTGGCAACGGCGCTGCAACATCGTGGTCGACGGGCTGGAACTGCCGCGCGAGCCGGGGGCGCGGCTGCGGCTGGGGCGTGACGTGGTGCTGGAGATGACCCGCTACACCGATCCGTGCGAGCGGATGGAAGCGCTCGCGCCGGGGCTGTTCGACGCCTTGTGGGTAGACTGGCGCGCGGGCATCTGTTCGCGGGTGGTGCAGGGCGGGACCGTGCTGGCGGGCGATGTGATCCGGGTGGAGGCATAGCGCCGGGGTCACCCTCACCCTCTGGCGCTTCGCGCCTGTCTCCCTCTCCCACTGGGAGAGGGAGGGAGCTGGCGTAGCCGGCGGAAGGGTGAGGGTGATAGTACACGCCTCAAAGGGAGATTCGCGGATGGCGCGCGGGTTCAAGACGCTGGATGATATGGGCGAGGTCGCGGGCAAGCGCGTGCTGGTGCGCGAGGACCTGAACGTGCCGATGGCGGACGGGCAGGTGACCGACGACACGCGGCTGCGCGCGACGCTCGCCACCGTCACCGAGCTGGCGGATCGCGGCGCGATCGTGCTGCTGCTCGCGCATTTCGGGCGACCCAAGGGCAGGCCTGATCCGACGCTGTCGCTGGCGATGATGACCCGGCCGTACAGCCAATTGCTCGGCCGTCCCGTGCGGTTCGTCGATTGGGACGGCGCGGCGGCGGCGGTGGCGACGCTGCGGGCGGGCGACATCGCGGTGCTGGAGAACACGCGCTTCTTCGCCGGCGAGGAAGCCAACGACCCCCAGGTCGTCGAGACGATGGCGGCGCTGGGCGACCTGTACGTCAACGACGCCTTCTCCGCCGCGCATCGGGCGCATGCGTCGACGGAGGGGCTGGCCCACCGGCTGCCGGCGTTCGCCGGCCGGGCGATGGAAGCGGAGCTGGACGCGCTCGACAAGGCGCTGGGCGCGCCCGAGCATCCGGTCGCGGCGGTGGTGGGCGGCGCCAAGGTCTCGACCAAGCTCGACGTGCTCCAGCATCTGGTCGCCCGCGTCGATCACCTCATCATCGGCGGCGGGATGGCGAACACCTTCCTGGCGGCGCGCGGCGTGGCGGTGGGCAAGTCGCTGGCCGAGCACAATCTGGCCGGCACGGCGGAGGCGATCCTGCAGGCGGCGGAGCGGGCGGGGTGCACCGTGCACCTGCCCTATGACGTGGTGGTCGCGACCGAGTTCCGCGCGAACCCGCCGACGCGCACGGTCAACGTGCACGAGGTTGGCGCGGACGAGATGATCCTTGATGTGGGGCCCGCGGCGGTGGAAGCGCTGGGCGACGTGCTCAAGAACTGCCGGACGCTGGTGTGGAACGGGCCGCTGGGCGCGTTCGAGACCCCGCCCTTCGACGCGGCGACTGTCAGCCTCGCGCGCACGGCGGCGGCGCTGACGAGGGAAGGTGGGCTGGTCTCGGTCGCGGGCGGCGGCGATACCGTGGCGGCGCTCAACCAGGCGGGGGTAGCGGACGAGTTCACCTTCGTCTCGACGGCAGGAGGCGCGTTCCTGGAATGGATGGAAGGCCGCGCGCTGCCGGGGGTGGCGGCGCTTTCGGCCTGAACTCTCTTTCAGGGTGGAGCCTCCGATCCGGGCGCGATGCCTGGGCCAACGTTCCGCCCCAACCCCTTCCCTGAAAGGGAGGGGCCAGACGAGTGTCCTGTTCGGATTGAGTCCTGACCCGTTCGTGTCGAGCATAGTCGAGACACCGTGCCAAGCTCGGTCCCTCGACCTCGCTCGGGCGAACGGATACCGGCACCTGAACAGGACAGGCCCTAGGAAGCGGGCAGCGCCGCGCCGGTGTGGAGGTATGGGTAGGCGTTGATGTCGTCGCCCTGATACCATTGCTGGCCGGAATCGGTGTGGGTCAGGCTGAAGTGAAGGTGGGGCGCGCCGCCCTCCGCGTCGCCGGTGTCGCCGACGAAGCCGAGCAGCTGGCCCGCCAGCACCCGCTGGCCCTCGTGCAGCCCGGGGGCGTAGCCGCGCAGATGGGCGTAGTAGAAGGTCCAGCGACGGTCGGGCGCGCGCTCGTACAGGGTAATGCCGCCGCGCTCGCTGTGGAACAGCCGCTCGACCGTGCCGGCGGCGGCGGCGAGGACGGGGGTGCCGCCGGGCGCCACGATGTCGGTGCCGTGATGC
>NZ_CAHJWX010000298.1 GCF_903643065.1 Sphingomonas bacterium
CAACGGACTGGCGCGGCTTCGTCGCGCGCCCGCAGGCCTGGCCGATCCTGGCGGGCCTCGCCGGTCTGGCGGTCGCCGGGGGCACCTTCGTCGTCCCCCTCTACGCCTGGCTGCAGACGCACGCCCGCCCCGACCAGCGCTCGCGCGTCATCGCCGCCAACAACATCGTCAACGCGGTGGTGACGGTGGCGCTGACGCTGGTCGTCCTGCTGCTGATCGGGCGCGGCGCCGGCGTGCCGGGCGTGATGGGGGCGCTCGGCTTCGCGACGCTGGCGGTGGCGCTGATCTCCTGCTGGCTGCTGCCCGAGACGGTGTTCAAGGGCCTCGCCCGCGCCGTGCTGACGCTGCTGTACCGCATCCGGCTGACCGGCGCGGAACACCTGCCGGCGGACGGCACGGGCGCGGTGGTGGTGGTCAACCACGTGTCCTTCCTCGACGGCCTGCTCCTCGCCGCCGTCCTGCCCGGCAAGCCGACCTTCGCCGTCCACACCCGGGTGGCGCAGGCCTGGTGGGTCCGGCCGTTCCTCGGCCTGTTCGACGCCTTCCCGGTCGATCCCACGAATCCGATGGCGGCCAAGGCGATGGTCAAGGCGGTGCGCGACGGCCGCACGCTGGTGATCTTCCCCGAAGGCCGCATCACCGTGACGGGCGCGCTGATGAAGGTGTTCGACGGCCCCGGCATGGTCGCCGACAAGGCCGGGGCGCCGATCGTGCCGGTGCGGATCGAGGGCGCGCAGTTCACGCCCTTCTCGCGGCTGGGCGGCAAGGTGCGCCGCCGCTGGTTCCCGCGCATCGCGCTCACCGTCCTGCCGCCGCGCCGCTTCGTCGTGACGGGCGACAGTGCCCGCGCGCGCCGCGCCGCCGCCGGACGCCAGCTGTACGACGTGATGAGCGACGCCGCCTTCGCCACCGCCGCCATCGACCGCACGCTGTTCCAGGCGCTGCTCGGCGCCAGGGACATCCACGGCGGCAAGGCGTCGGTGGTCGAGGATGTGCAGCGTGCCCCGCTGACTTACGACCGCCTCGTCACCGGCGCGCTCGCGCTAGCCGGGCCGCTGGCGGACGGCACCGCGCCCGGCGAGGCGATCGGGCTGCTGCTCCCCAACGTCAACGCGGTCGTCGCCAGCTTCTTCGCGCTCCAGTTCGCCGGCCGCGTGCCCGCGATGCTCAACTACACCGCCGGGCTCGCCAACCTTCAGGCCGCCTGCCGCGCGGCGGCGGTGAAGCGGATCGTCACCTCGCGCGCGTTCGTCGAGCAGGCGAAGCTGGGCGACACGCTGGCGGGGCTGGCGGGCGACGAGCTCGCGATCCGCTATCTGGAGGACCTCCCGCTCGGCGCCGGCACCAGGCTGCGCGCGCTGCTGCTCACCCGCCTCGCCGGCCGTCTGCACCGCCGCCGCCGCGTCTCGCCGGAAAGCCCGGCCGTCATCCTCTTCACCAGCGGCTCGGAGGGCCTGCCCAAGGGCGTCGTGCTCACCCATCGCAACCTGCTGGCGAATTGCGAGCAGCTCGCCGCGCGGATCGACTTCAACGCCGGCGACGTGGTGCTCAACGCGCTGCCGGTGTTCCACAGCTTCGGGCTGACGGGCGGCACGCTGCTGCCGATCCTGCACGGGGTGAAGACGGTGCTCTACCCGTCGCCGCTCCACTACCGCATCGTCCCCGCGCTCGCCTATGACGCGAACGCGACGATCCTGTTCGGGACGGACACGTTCCTCGCCGGCTATGCCCGCATGGCGCATGGCTATGACTTCTTCAGCCTGCGCTACATCTTCGCCGGCGCCGAGCGCGTCCGCGACGAGACGCGGCGCGTCTATGCGGAGAAGTTCGGGCTGCGCATCCTGGAAGGCTATGGCGCGACGGAGGCGGCGCCGGTCATCGCGGTCAACACGCCCATGCATTTCCAGGCCGGCAGCGTCGGCCGGCTGCTGCCCGGCGTCGAGGGCCGGCTCGATCCCGTGCCCGGCATCGACGCGGCTGACGGGATTGGGGGCGGCCGCCTGTCGATTCGGGGGCCGAACATCATGGCCGGCTATCTGAAGGCCGACGCGCCCGGCCGGCTCCAGCCGCCCAAGGGCGGCTGGCACGACACGGGCGACATCGTGCTGATCGACGCGGCCGGCTTCGTCACGATCCGCGGCCGCGCCAAGCGCTTCGCCAAGATCGGCGGCGAGATGGTCTCGCTACCCGCCGTCGAAGGCTACGCCGCCCGGCTCTGGCCCGACAGCGAGCACGCGGTGGTCACCCGGCCGGACGCGCGCAAGGGCGAGCAACTGGTGCTGTTCACCACCCGCGCCGACGCCAGCGCCGCGGCGCTCCAGGCCTGGGGCCGCGCCAATGGCGTCACCGAGCTGATGCTGCCCAAGGAGGTGCGGATCGTCCCGGCGCTGCCCGTGCTCGGCACCGGCAAGCTCGATTACGTCACCATGACCGCGCAGGCGGTGCCCGTCGCGACGACAATGGAGCCGGAGGACGCCTGACGGCTGGAGGCCCGACCGGGAATCGAACCCGGGTGCAAGGATTTGCAGTCCTCTGCGTCACCACTCCGCCATCGGGCCAGCGGGGCGGGGCTTGGCGGAGACGCCCGCCCCCTGTCAACCCAGCGCCGCGAGCAGCGGCTGGTCGGCCGGCGGCATCGGCAGGTCCGCCAGCGCGCCGACCGTCGCCCAGCGCAGCGCGGCGGCGTGCAACGCGCGCGGCACGCCGTCCCAGCGCTCGACGCGATAGAGCAGCAGCAACAACGGCCGCGTGCCCGCTAGCCCGTCGGAAAAGGCGAGCGGCCGGCAGTCGCGAGGGTCGACCGCGATCCCCAGTTCCTCGCGCAACTCGCGCGCCAGCGCCGCCGCCGGTGTCTCGCCCGACTCCACCTTGCCGCCCGGAAACTCCCACAGGCCCGGATACGACCCGCCCGCCGGCCGCTGCTGCACCAGGACGCGCCCGTCCGCGTCGATCAGCGCGCCCGCCGCCACGATCATCACGGCCGGCATCAAGGTTGAAGCGTCAGCCATTCGTTAAGTATCCGTCACGTAGAACGTGGAGCATGTGGCGAGTTCCTTTCCTGCTAGGGCGCCTGCGCGTCGAGACTCGCGCCGCCACCGCCGTCGAATACGGCCTGATCCTCGCGGGCATCGTGCTCGTGATCTTCGGCGCGCTGCAGGCGCTCGGCGGCAGCACGGCCAATATGTGGAACAATATCAGCACCAAGGTACTCGCCGCCCACTGACGAGCGATCCGATCGGCATTCAATCTTTATCAACGTCTCGCCGCTAGACCGGCGCCTGCTGCACCGGTCGTCCGGTCGGCCGGGTAACTGAAGCTTCAACGACTGGAGACCATCTATGCAGACCATCCGCAACTTCATCAAGAACAACAAGGGCGCGACCGCGATCGAGTACGGCCTGATCGCCGCGCTGATCGCCGTCGCCGCGATCGCCGCGATGCAGGGCCTGGGCAACAACCTGAAGAACACGTTCAACAACGTGTCGTCCAACCTGAAGACCACCTAGGGTTTCATCTCGGCCATCATGGCTGGCGGGGGGTGGCGCGGCCGCGGCGGCGCCACCCCTCTTGCGTGTTCGGGAGCACGAGCCGTCCCGCCGGCATGACGGCGGCGCCTGAACCCTCTACGGGTCGGCCCGTGCCCGACCTGTTCGCCGCGTTCGATCCGCCGCTCCCGCCCGACGCGCCCGCGCCGGACG
>NZ_CAHJWX010000299.1 GCF_903643065.1 Sphingomonas bacterium
TCGTTGTTGAAGTCGAACGAGCGGTCGCCGAAGTCGGTGTCGATCATGCTGGGTTCGACGATCTTCATGCCGACGCCGATCGCCGCGAGTTGCTTGATGCATTATCGTCAGGCGAATTCGATCGTGGTGCGGCAGCCTGTTCGGACAGCGCCTATCTTCTAAACCTATGCTTATCCTTCAGACGGTCAAAACAACTTTGCCCGTCCCACCCGCAGTCGCTGCTTCCTGTGCCACGGCTGCGTCGCGCAGGAGAAAGGAGGGTCCGCGCGGGATGGTGAGTACGCCATCGCGTACCGCCTCGGCATAGCGGCGGATCGTCGCAGCGTCGGCATGCGCGAACAGCGCGTTCACCTCTACGCCGGCCTGCTCGTACGGGCCGCGCACGGCCGTGCCGAACACGCCACCCTCGCGGACGCGCCGGATCGTCTTCGTCGCAACCTCGCCGCCGACCGCATCCGCCACGGCATCAACGGGCGCCAGCGCCGCAATCGCCGCATCGTCGTCGATCGCGATGACCTCGTCGACGCCCGGCAGCGCCGCGGCTTCCGCCGACTGCCGGCCGCGCACGCCAGCAATTACATGGCAGCCGAGGCCGCTTGCGGCGAACACCGCCGAGCGGCCGACCGCGCCCAGCGCGCCGGTGACGAGGATGCGCTGCCCGGCCTGCGCCTTGGCGCTCTCCCGCACGAGCTGGTAGCCAGTGACGGTGACCAGCGGCAGGGTAGCCGCGTCTTCCACGTCTAGGCCCTCGGGGACGAGCGTGACGGCATCCGCCTTCACCAGGCACAGTTCCGCATAGGTGCCGCTCGCCATGCCCATCACGCGGTCGCCGACCTTGAGCGACGTCACGCCGGACCCGAGCGCCAACACCTCTCCGGCAACGTCGACGCCGGGGATCGACGGCAGGTCGACAGGCATGCGGTCGCGCACGGCGCCCGAGCGTATCTTGACGTCGACCGGGTTCACGCTCGTGGCGGCAACCCGCACCAGCGCTTCGCCCTCGCCCGGCGCGGGATCCGGCGCGTCGTCGTAGCGCAGGACGCTGGCGGGTCCGTAGTCGTCGAACAGGATGGCTTTCATCGGTGTCTCCGGTGTGTTTGGAAGTCGGTGTCAAACGCCCGTTTGTGGCGGGAGGTCCCAAGAGGAGCGCACTTTGCACGAGGCCAACGGGCCAATGACACATCGGCGGAGCTCATCAGCATAGGGCGTCCCGAAAGCATGATGTGTTTCGACCTTTGCCAGCCGAACCGTGCCAGCACGACGCATACCGTCGGCTGAACTGAAGCAGCAAGCCACGCCGGATTATCGCAACACTTGCGCAACGCGAGCAATTGAACCGGCCCCAGAAGACCCAATGTTGGTCATTCACGGGCTGATCGGCGCTTCCTGTAAGCGGACGTCTTCTGTGGATGGCTCCCGCGTTGCAAGGGTAAATTGACGTTCTGACGTAGGGTCGGGTGCAGTCCTCTGTTCGGCCTGTTTACGCAGTCGGTGAAGGACTGCTGGCCCTGATGGAGTCCGCGAGCTGGGTCCCATTCCATTCACCAGGCTATGACGCCTTGAACGTCCGCTGGGTTGTCCCTGCTCCCGGTCTGACCGGTTCGCCATCACATCGCATCGCGCTTGCAACCTCGTGAAGCTGGTCTCCTTTGCCTCGGTGGATCCAGCTAGATCGTCATGCCGCAAGCCTGGGCTGATGCCCGGCCCGGTATGTTTCGCCGCGCGCCATGATCGCCCAGACCACCCGGGCGGTTCTGTTCGCCATGGCGACGGTCGCCACGCGCGTCGGCTTGCGCGCGAGCAGCGCGACAAGCCGTGGATCGGCGGTCTCCGGCTTGCGCTTCACGCCTTTGATCAGCGACGTCATGCCGACGACGAGCAGCGTGCGAAGGTATTTGTCGCCCATCTTGGTGATGCGCCCCAGCCTCTCCTTGCCGCCACTCGAGTGCTGGCGCGGCGTCAGCCCCAACCACGCGGCGAACTCCCGCCCTGAGCGGAAGTGGTTCGGGTCGGTGACCGACGCGGCCAGCGCCGTCGCGCCGACCGGACCGATGCCGGGGATCGACATGAGACGGCGAGCCGTATCGCTGGTCTTTTGCCAGGCGAGCAGATCAAGGTCGATCTCTCGACATTGTGCGTGGGTGTCGAGCGCCTGCTGCGACAATCGTCCGACGATCTTTGCTGCCTCTGGCGGCACGCCTGGCGCCCGGCCGTCGACGACCGCTCGCGCCATCTCCAACGCCCGACGAAGGCCCTGAGGGATATCGATGCCGAACTCGGCCAGCAACCCCCGCATCATGTTGACCAGCTGCGTGCGCTGCTTGACCAACAGATCGCGCGCGCGGTGCATCGACAGGGCCGCTTGCTGCTCCGGTGACTTCACCGACACGAACCGCATCGTCGGACGCGTCACAGCTTCGCAGATCGCCTCCGCATCCGCTGCGTCGGTCTTGCCGCGCTTCACATAGGGCTTGACGTAAGTCGGCGGCATCTGCCGCACGTCGTGGCCCAACCTGGCCAACTCGCGAGCCCAATGATGCGCCGTGCCGCACGCCTCCATGCCGACAAGACAAGGCGGCAGCTTCGCGAAGAACGGTAGAACCTGCACCCGCCGCAACGCCCTGCGGACGACCACCTTGCCCTCCGCGTCAATGCCGTGAACCTGGAAGATGTTCTTGGCCAGATCGAGGCCGATCGTGCTAATCTCCATATCGGGTGGCTCCCATATGCTCGTGAATGCCTGACAGCCTTCACACCTTGGCACCTCGATGCCGTGAGCGGGAGCCATCCACCTCATCTGTTCATCGCCGTGCGAATAGATCGACTACACTCGTCGGGGCGTCCGGCCCGAAGAAGCGCGCCAGATTGGCGGCACTGAGCTGCGCGACCGGAGCGCTGCGAGCGAACAGGTCGCGCTCGTAGGCGGCCAGCGCACCTTCCGGGCGCTCGGCGGTCGCTGATCGCACGCGCCAGCTCCGCGCCATCGAGCATGGTCAGTTTGCGCCCTCGGGCGCCACCGCCATCAGCGTGCCCGAGCCGATCACCGCCGCGGCGGCACCCGCGCGCGGATCGCAGGCGGCGAGGTGCAGCTCGAGGAAGCATGTGCCGGCATAGGCAGGGCGGTCATCTGCCACGACCGGGCGGATCCACGACCAGGCGCCGTCGCGCCAACGAGTAGCGTCGCCTTATTCTGCAAGCCGTCGGCGAACACGACCGCGTGGCGCCCCATCCCGTCACTCGATCTGAGGCGACCTTGTGGCCTCAACGCACCGTGCCGGGGAGCAGCACGTCCAGCAGCAACCAGCGAAGCTCGCCGCGATCACCTCCGGCCGAGCCGAGGCGGGGCTGCCTGGCTGGTCGAGCAGCACCATGCCGTCTCGGTCGACGACCCGCTTAGCGTCCTCGCCGGCCGTACCAGCCGCCAGAACGTGTCGTTAGCCCGAGCGCGCGGAGCGCACGCTTTCGCAGCTGGCCGCTTGCGGCCGAGATCGTCCTTGAGACGCTCACCAAGTGATAAGGGGAGCGCGCCGCAGCCAAGTGCCATCCGTGAGCTGCTGCACAACGAAGCTGGCGACGTCTTCGCGAGCGATCGAACCGCCTTTGAAGCCGGTCAGGTCAGTGAGCGTGCGGACACTTCCACGCGCCGGCTTGTCGTTCAGCACGGTCGGCCGCACGAGCAC
>NZ_CAHJWX010000300.1 GCF_903643065.1 Sphingomonas bacterium
CGCACGACCTGGCGCAGGGACTCGGCGCGCCGGCGGTGCTCGTCACCCGATCGCGCCGGGACGCACGCTCGCCCGCGCTCGCCTCGCGCTTCTGGCTGCGGCTGGAAGCACTGGCGGGCGAGCGGTTCGAGCAGGCGGAGGAGCTGATCGGCTGGGTCCGCGCGCTGGACGATGCCGGCGAGCCGCAGCCGGTGGGTCGGCCCGCGCCGATGCCGCCCGTCACGCTGCGTCCAAGGGAGATCGCGGTGACGGAGGTGGACCGGCTGAAAGCCGATCCCTACGCCTTCTACGCCCGCCGCATCCTGCGCCTCGCGCCGCTGGACGCGGTCGACGCCGATCCCAGCGCGGCGTGGCGGGGTACGGCGGTGCATGACGTGCTCCAACGATGGGCTCAAGATCACCATTGCGCGATCGGGGCGTTGCGGCCGCTTGCCGCGGACATGATCGCGGACGAGCGCACCCATCCGCTGCTGCGCGCCTTGTGGTGGCCAAGGCTCGCGGAGGCGATCGACTGGACGGCGGCGGAGATGGCGCGGTTGACGCAGGAGGGCCGCGCGGTGCTGGCCGTCGAGGGCGCGGGGCGGGCGGAGCTGGCGGGGATCACGCTGACGGGACGGTTCGACCGGATCGACGCGCTGCCGGGCGGCGGCATCGGCATCGTCGACTACAAGACCGGCAAGCCGCCGTCGGCGCGCGCGGTCGCCGAGGGGTTCAGCCTCCAGCTCGGCCTGCTCGGCCATATCGCGGCGGCGGGCGGGTTCGAACGGGTGGCGGGCGATCCCGCCGCGTTCGAATACTGGTCGCTCGCGCGCAACCGCCAGGGCGGCTTTGGCTATCGCGAGAGCCCGTGCGATCCCGACGGCAAGCGCGACAAGGTCGTCACCGCCGACTTCGTCGCGCTGGCCCGCGCGAGTTTCGCGGCGACCGCGGGCAGGTGGCTGACCGGCGAGGAGCCGTTCACCGCGAAGCTCCACCCCGACCATGCGCCCTATGCCGACTATGACCAGCTGATGCGCCAGGACGAGTGGTATGGCCGTGAGTAGGCGCCCGTGAGCAGGACCGCGACCGGCACGCTCCCGATCCTGAAGGACGCGCAGGCCCGCGCCAGCGCGCCCGACCGCCATGTCTGGCTCGCCGCCTCCGCCGGCACGGGCAAGACCCAGGTGCTGGCCGCGCGCGTGTACCGCCTGCTGCTGCGCGGGGTCGATCCGTCGGCGATCCTGTGCCTGACCTTCACCAAGGCGGGCGCGGCCGAGATGGCGGGGCGGATCAACGGGCGGCTCGCCGCCTGGGTCAGGATGCCGCCCGCGGACCTTCGCAAGGACCTGCTCGCGCTCGGCGAAGAGGCGCACGATCCGGTCCCGCTGGCGCGCGCGCGCACGCTGTTCGCCAAGGTGCTGGACGCGCCGGGCGGCGGGTTGCGGATCCAGACGATCCACGGCTTCTGCCAGTCGCTGCTCGCCGCCTTTCCGCTGGAGGCCGGCCTCGTGCCCGGCTTCCGCCCGCTGGAGCGGCGCGAGGAGTCGCTGCTGGCGCGCGAGACGCTGGCGGACCTGCTGGTCGGGGCGGAGCGGGACGGCGATCCGGCGCCGGTCGCGACGCTGGGCGCGCTCAGCATCCGGCTGGGCGAGGGCGGGGCGGAGGATTTCCTGCGCGCCTGCACGCACGCGGGCGAGGCGCTGGACGCGCTGCCACCGCTGATTGCGCCCTATCTGCGCGAGCGGCTGGGCCTGCCCGATGGACCGATCGAGGACCATGTCCGCGCCTCCTGCGGGGACGACGCGTTCGATCGCGACGCGCTGGAGACGATCGCGGCGCTGAACCGCCAATGGGGCACCAAGGGCGGCGTCACCCGCGCGGAGACGATCGGCGCCTGGCTCGCCGGCGCGGCCGAGGCGCGCAGCGCCGGGCTGGAGGAGCTGCACCAGGTCTGGGCCAAGGCGGACGGCGACCCGCGCTCGTTCGCCAGGGGGCAGGCGCCCGTCGACCCGCGCTACGCGGAGCTCGCGACCAGGCTGCACGGCCGTTGCGCGGAGCTGTTGTCGCTGCGCGTGCGCGCCGGCTATGCCGACCTGCTCGCCGCCGCGCTGGGCGTCGGGCGCGACTATGCCGACGCCTATGCGCGCGCGAAGCGGCGGCTCGGCAAGGTCGACTTCGACGACCTGATCTCCGCCACCGTCCGGTTGCTGGGCGAGCCCGGCATGGGCGACTGGGTACGCTACAAGCTCGACCTTGCGACCGAGCACATCCTGATCGACGAGGCGCAGGACACCAACGCGCGCCAGTGGGCGATCGTCGACGCGCTGGCGCGAGAGTTCTTCGCGGGCGAGGGCACGCACGGCCGGCGCGCGCGCACGCTGTTCACGGTCGGCGACTTCAAGCAGGCGATCTTCGGCTTCCAGGGCACCGATCCGCTGTTCTTCGCCGCCGCCGAGCGGCATTTCGAGCGGCTGGCCAACGCCGGCCCGACCGATCCCGCCGACGCGCTCCCCGAGTGGACGCGGCTGTCGCTCACCCGGTCGTTCCGCTCCACGCGAGCGGTGCTGGAGTTCGTCGACGCCGCGGTGACGCAGATGCCCGCGCCCGGCATGGGCGATGCCGCGCCCGCCGAGCGTCACGCGAGCGAGGTGCCGGGGCCGGGCGCGATCGAGCTGTGGCCGCCGGTGGCGGCGGGCGGCGACGATCGCGACGAGGAAGGCTGGGTCGACGACGCCACGCGCGAACTCGCCAGCCGGATCGCGCGAAACGTGCGCGACTGGCTCGACCACGACTCGCCCGACGGGCTGACGCTGGGCAGCAAGGGGCGTCCGCTACGGCCGGAGGACGTGATGATCCTCGTCAAGCGGCGCGGCGCGCTCGCCTCGCTGCTGGTCGCGCGGCTGCATGCGGAAGGGGTGCCGGTCGCGGGCGTCGACCGGCTGCGGCTCAACGGCCCGCTGGCGGTGCAGGACCTGCTGGCCGCGGTGCGGTTCGCGCTCCAGCCCGAGGACGACCTGTCGCTCGCCTGTCTGCTGGTCTCCCCGCTGATCGGCTGGAGCCAGGACGACCTCATGGACGCGGCGCCGCGGACGCGCGGCAGTCTGTGGCTGCACCTGCAGATGACGCAGCCGGCCGGGCGGCTCGCGCCGCTGCGGGCGATGCTCAACCGCGTCGACATCATGACGCCGTACCAGTTCCTGGAGGAGCTGCTGTCGGGACCGCTGGGCGGTCGCCGATCGCTGCTGCGCCGGCTGGGTCGCGAGGCGCGCGACCCGATCGACGAACTGCTCGCCGCCGCGCTGGAGTTCGAGACGAGCACCGCGCCGTCGCTGCAACGCTTCCTCGACTGGTTCGATCGCGGCGACGTGGAGGTGGTGCGCGATGCCGCGGCGCCGCTCGACGCGGTGCGGGTGATGACCGCGCACGGCGCGAAGGGTTTGCAGGCGCCGGTGGTGATCCTGGCCGACGCCTGCGTCGATCCGACGCTCAGCCCGCGCTCCACCCTGAACTGGGCGCCCGAGGACGGCGCGCTGGCCGTTCCGGTGATCCGCCCGCGCGCCGCCGAGCGCGGCGGGCCGCTGGACGAGGCGGTCTGTTCCATGCTGTCCCAGGTGCTGGCCCGGCGCGGCCTGCAAAGCCGGGTGGTGACGCAGGAGGCGGTGGCGCGCAACGCCATCGACCAGCTCGACC
>NZ_CAHJWX010000301.1 GCF_903643065.1 Sphingomonas bacterium
GGCCCTTGGCCTCCTCGACGGTGATGACGCCTTCCTTGCCGACCTTCTCCATCGCTTCCGCGATCTTCTCGCCGACCACGGTGTCGCCATTGGCCGAGATGATGCCGACTTGGGCGATCTCCTGGCTGCCCGAGACGGGCTTGGACCGCGACTTGAGGTCGTCCACGACCTTGATCACCGCGAGGTCGATGCCGCGCTTGAGGTCCATCGGGTTCATGCCGGCCGCGACCGACTTCATCCCCTCGCGCACGATCGCCTGGGCGAGCACGGTGGCGGTGGTGGTGCCGTCACCGGCATTGTCGTTGGTCTTGGAGGCCACCTCGCGCAGCATCTGCGCGCCCATGTTCTCGAACTTGTCCTTCAGCTCGATCTCCTTGGCGACGGTGACGCCGTCCTTGGTGATGCGCGGCGCGCCGAAGCTCTTGTCGATCACGACGTTGCGACCCTTAGGCCCCAGCGTGACCTTGACCGCGTCGGCGAGGATATCGACGCCGCGCAGGATGCGCTCGCGAGCGTCACGGGAAAACTTGACGTCCTTGGCTGCCATGATGGCTACCCTTTCTATGTGCGGAAGTTCTGGAAGTTCAGGCTGCGTCTCGGGGGAAACGCGGCTCGCGGAGGATCAGCCGACGATCCCCAGAATATCGGATTCCTTCATGATCAGCAGGTCCTCGCCGTTCAGCTTGACCTCGGTGCCCGACCACTTGCCGAACAGGATCTTGTCGCCGGCCTTGACGTCCAGCGGGGTGATCGTGCCGTCCTTCTCGGACTTGATGCCGGTGCCGGCGGCGACGACCTCGCCCTCCTGCGGCTTCTCCTTGGCGGTGTCGGGGATGATGATCCCGCCGGCCGTCTTCTCTTCCGCCTCGGTGCGGCGGACGAGAACGCGGTCATGCAACGGACGAAAGTTCATGGGCGAGGTCCCTCTTGGCTGTCATCGAACTGAAATGGCACTCGCTCGGGGCGAGTGCCAGCAGACGCGATATGTGGCGGCGGGGTCGCCGCGTCAACGGCCGTGCGAAGTTTCTACGCCACCGCGCCAGCGGGCGCGCCGCCAACCGTCACGTCGGCAATGACCCATCGGCCTGACGAGCCTCGCCGGCCTATTAGTGACGCGTCTGTGCGAGGACAGGTGGAACTCACTTGATTCGGAACAGGCTGCGGGACTTGGCCGAGATCACCGGTCCGCTGGCAGCCGCCTTGTCGATCCTGGGGTAATTCGCCTTGTCATCGGCGCGCATGTTGGCGTTGAGCGCTACCAGGATCTGCATGTGCTGGCCGTCATAGGCCGTCAGGGTCAGGGCTTTGGGAAGCTGGGAGACGCGGCCATCCTGCGCTCCGCCCCGGGCGCTTTCGTGCGCGTCGATCACGGCCTGCAGATCGGGACCATAGCCGCCCGAGTTTTTCATGGCCGCCAGCGTCGACTGCTGTTGTGCCGTCAAGTCCGCCGCCGACTTCATGCATGTGTAACCGAACCGGACCAGTTCAACGTCTTCTACCCTGTTCGGGCAGTTTCGGCCGACATTGGCGTCCAGGTCCCATTGAAAGACGCCACCGTCACCAGAAATCCACGCACGCGCCATGCCGGTCTCTCCTTGAAGAGCATATGATCACGACCCGGCGTCCCCTTCAGGAGATCATCCTCAGCGACCTACCGCCAACGGCGGCGTAGAGAAAGCGGGCAGCAACCCCAATTGCTCGCGCCGCGACCAGCGCGCGACGAGCAGCACGCCGCCGGCGCCACCCCCCCAAACGGCACTGGATTTACACCGCCATCCGCGTCGTCCCCGGATAGGCGAACAGCACGTCGGCGCCGGCGTCCGCGCGCACCGTCTCGGTGCCCGTCACCGTCACGCACTGCCCGGCGTGCCAAGCGACGCCGCCGACCTCGCCCGCGCCGGTGATCGGCACCAGCCAGCCGGTGGTGCCGGCGGGCAGCGCGACCGCGTGCTCGCCGCCCTGCCATCGCTCCAGCACGAATTTCGGGCCTTCCACCTGCACATAGCGCCCGTCGCCCGCGTCGCCGGGCGAGGTCACCGGCACGTACGGCACCGGATCGGCGACCGCGATGCCATCGATCAGGTGCAGCTCACGGTCGGAGCCGTAATCGTACAGCCGGTACGTGGTCTCGGAGTTCTGCTGGATCTCGATCACCGTCAGCCCGCCGCCGATCGCGTGGATCGTATCGGACTTGCAGTAGAGGAAGTCGCCCGGCTTGACCGGCTTCCAGTCGAGCAGCCCTTCGATCGACCCGTCCAGCGCCCCGTTGCGCAGCCGCTCGTGGCTGATCGGCTCGTGCGTGCCGAGCGCGATGGTCGAGTCCGGCCGGGCGGCCAGGATGTTCCAGCATTCGTCCTTGCCGCGCGGCAGCCCGCGCGCGTGCGCCTGCTCGTCATTGGGGTGGACCTGCACGGACAGCGGCTTGGCGGTGAACAGGTATTTGATGAGCAGATCGGGCTTGGTGTCGCCGGGCTCCTGGAACCAGATCTCGCCGATCGGGTCCTGATCGGCGGGCTGGTCGGCGAACCCGGGCCACAGGTCGTGCCGGCCCCAGGGTTTCTCGACGCGATGGGTCTGTAGGAGGGTGGCGGGCATGGGAACTCCGGTGGGTTGAGCTAGCGTTCGCCCGTGTAACCGCCGTCACCCTGAACTTGTTTCAGGGTCCATGCGCGACGGCTGCCGCCGACGTGCCGCGCGGTCCAGGATCACGCTTAAATACTGAAACGAGTTCAGCATGACGATGGGTTCCGGGTCTACCTTCCGCCCCAATCCCGCGCTACAGCCCGGCCATGCGTATCGCCCGTTCCTGCGCCCTCCTGCTGGCGCTGACCGCCGCCCTCCCGCTCGCCGCCTGCGCCAGCCACAAGGCGAAGGGCGACCTGCCCTATGTCGCGCGCGACGTCGGCACGCTCTATTCGGCCGCGCGCGCGCGGCTCGACCAGGGCCGGTACAAGGAAGCGGCACAGCTGTTCGATGAGGTGGAGCGCCAGCATCCCTATTCGGTCTGGGCGCGGCGTTCGCAGCTGATGAGCGCGTTCTCCTATTATCTCGATCGCGACTACACCAACTCGATCCAGTCGGCTCAGCGCTTCATCTCCGTCCACCCCGGCAACCGCGACGCGCCCTATGCCTATTACCTCGTGGCGCTGGGCTATTACGAGCAAATCCAGGACGTGACCCGCGACCAGAAGATCACGCGCCAGGCGCTGGACGCGCTGGGCGAGCTGGCGCGGCGCTACCCGACCACGCGCTACGCCGCCGACGCCCGGCTGAAGATCGACCTGGTTCAGGATCACCTCGCCGGCAAGGAGATGGAGGTCGGGCGCTTCTATCAGCGGCGCGGCGAGTGGCTGGCGGCCTCCATGCGCTTTCGCGACGTGACCGCCGACTATCAGACGACGACGCACGTGCCCGAGGCGCTGATGCGGCTGACCGAATGCTACCTGGCGCTGGGCGTGCCGGACGAGGCGCAGCGTGCCGCCGCCGTGCTGGGCCGCAACTATCCGGGCACGCCCTGGTACACCCGCGCGTTCAAGCTGATGGGCGAGCATCCCGACCAGCAGCTGGCGCTGGTGCCGCGCGG
The DNA here is from genome assembly GCF_903643065.1 of Sphingomonas bacterium. Lineage (GTDB taxonomy): Bacteria > Pseudomonadota > Alphaproteobacteria > Sphingomonadales > Sphingomonadaceae > Sphingomonas. The sequence continues at coordinate 3,584 of NZ_CAHJWX010000301.1, forward strand.
GCAGCTCCCCGTGCCGCTCGGCACGCCGGGCGCCAAGGCACAGTCGCTGCCGGGCGATTCGGGCTCGGCCAAGCCGGGCGCGACG
>NZ_CAHJWX010000302.1 GCF_903643065.1 Sphingomonas bacterium
CCTCGACGCGGGGGAGTGGACGGGCGCGCTCGACGCCGCCCGCGCGCATCTCGCGACGCCGTTCCACGAGCCGGAGAGCGCGACCGTGCTCGATTTCGGGGTCGGTGGCCCGCGCGATTTCGCGCCCGAGCGCGGCGGCGGCGCCAACGTCTACGAGGCGGTGGCCGATCATCTCGCCGCGCTGGGCAAGGACGGCCGCCGGCCGGTGCTCGCCAGCTATTCCACCGGCGCGCGCGAGCGGCTGGCCGGGCTGCTCAAGGATCACGGGCTGAAGGGCGCGCGGCTGGTCGAAACGTGGCAGGAGGCGCTGGGTTCTTCTGCTCCCCTCCCCTTCAGGGGAGGGGTCGGGGGTGGGGCCTCTCGATCAAAGCCAGCGTCTGAGGCGAGGCCCCACCCCAACCCCTCCCCTGAAGGGGAGGGGCTGAACGGGGTCGCCCTCGTCGTGCTCCCCCTCGACCATGGCTTCACCGCGCCCGGCATCGCCGTGCTGACCGAGCAGGACATGCTCGGCGACCGGCTCATCCGTCGGCGCAAGCGACGCAAGTCCGCGGACGCGTTCCTGGCCGAGCTGGCGTCGCTGTCGCCCGGCGATCTGGTCGTCCACGCCGATCATGGCATCGGCCGCTATGAAGGGCTGACCTCCATCCCGGTCGGACAGAGCCCGCACGATTGCGTCGCCCTGTCCTATGCCGGCGGCGACAAGCTCTATGTGCCGGTCGAGAACCTGGAGGTGCTCTCGCGCTACGGCTCGGGCGAGGACGGCGCCACGCTCGATCGGCTGGGCGGCGAGGCGTGGCAGCGCCGCAAGAGCCGGATGAAGGAGCGCATCCGCGAGATCGCGGGCGAGCTGATCGCTACCGCCGCGCAGCGCGCGCTCCACGCGGGCGATGTGCTGGAGCCCGACGCGGCCGGCTACCCCGCCTTTGTCGATCGCTTCCCGTACGAGGAGACCGACGATCAGGATCGCGCGATCGGCGACGTCATCGACGATCTGGGCGCGGGCAAGCCGATGGATCGGCTGGTGGTCGGCGATGTCGGCTTCGGCAAGACGGAGGTCGCGCTGCGCGCCGCGTTCATCGCCGCGATGGCGGGCAAGCAGGTCGCGGTGGTCTGCCCCACCACGCTGCTCGCGCGCCAGCATTACACCAACTTCAAGGCGCGGTTCGAGGGCTTCCCGATCGAGACCGGCCGTCTGTCGCGGCTCGTCGCGCCCAAGGAAGCGACCCAGACGCGCGAGCGGCTGAAGGACGGCACGATCGACGTGGTCGTGGGCACGCACGCGATCCTCGCCAAGAACATCGATTTCAAGCGGCTGGGCCTGGTCGTCGTGGACGAGGAACAGCGGTTCGGCGTCACGCACAAGGAGCGGCTCAAGGCCTTGCGCGCCGACGTCCACATGCTGACGCTGACCGCCACGCCCATCCCGCGCACGCTGCAGATGGCGATGAGCGGCATCCGCGAGCTGTCGGTCATCCAGACCCCGCCGGTCGATCGCCTCGCGGTCAGGACGTACATCATGCCGTGGGACCCGGTGGTGCTGCGCGAGGCGCTGCTGCGTGAGCATTATCGTGGCGGGCAGAGCTTCTTCGTCACGCCGCGCATCGCCGACCTCCCTGACATCGAGGAGTTCCTGAGCAAGGAAGTGCCCGAGATCCGCTACGTCGTCGCACACGGCCAGATGAGCCCGACGGAGGTGGAGGAGCGGATGAGCGCCTTTTACGACCGCAAGTTCGAGGTGCTGGTGTCGACCACCATCGTCGAGAGCGGGCTCGACATCCCGTCCGCCAACACGATGATCGTGCATCGCGCCGACCGGTTCGGCCTCGCCCAGCTCTACCAGTTGCGCGGCCGCGTGGGTCGATCGAAGACACGCGCCTACGCCTATATGGTCACGCCCCCCGAGCGACAGATGACCGACACCGCCGGGAAGCGCCTCAAGGTCCTGTCCGACCTCGACACGCTCGGCGCCGGCTTCCAGCTCGCCAGCCACGATCTTGACATTCGCGGCGCCGGTAACCTGCTCGGCGACGAGCAGTCCGGGCACATCAAGGAGGTCGGGTTCGAACTTTACCAGTCGATGCTGGAAGAGGCGATCCTCGACGCCAAGGCCGGCGGCCTCGCCAAGCGCCCGACCGACTTCTCGCCGCAGATCACCGTCGACGCGCCGATCCTGATCCCGGAGGAGTATGTCCCGGACCTCGATCTGCGCATGGGCCTGTACCGCCGGCTCAACGACCTCGATCAGAGCCAGGAGGTCGAGGCCTTCGCCGCCGAACTGATCGACCGCTTCGGCCCCCTCCCCGACGCGACGGAGAACCTGATCCGCGTCATCGAGATCAAGATGAACGCCAAGCGCGCCTGCGTCGCCAAAATGGATGTCGGCGCAAAGGGCGTGGTGGTGAGCTTCCACGACAACAAGCCGCCCAATGTCGAGGCACTGATCGCCTATACCGCGCGGCTCAACGGCCAGGCGAAGCTGCGCCCCGACAGCAAGTTTGTCCTCGCCCGCGCCTGGCCGGACGCCAAGTCGCGGCTGCACGGCGCGCTACAGCTGAGCAAGGGGCTGGCCAAGACGGCGGGCTGAACCGCTTTGGAGCGAGTCGGCCAGGCGGCCTCGCATCCACTGATCTTAACGGCTATATCGATTGCATGACCGACGAACCCGAGAATCTGACCTTGCGACTGCTCCAAGAGCTTCGACAGGAAATGGCGGACATGCGGTCTGACCTGCGCGAGATGCGGTCCGACATGCGCGAGATGCGCAAAGATCTGACGCAGCGGGTCAACGGCCTGGCGATCATGCTCACCTCGGTCGCCGGCATCATGCACGACCACGAGGAGCGGATCGAGAAGCTGGAGTTCCGTTGACGGTCAGCTTGAGTGGTCCGCCACGATCCGCCAACCCGCCGGCCGTCGCTCCCAGACCAGCGTCGTCATCCCCGCCGCGCCGCCCGTCAATCGCCAGCGCGCGATCATCAGCTGCTGCGCGGGGCCGAGCGTGCGGAACGCGACCGGCTCGAAGCTGAGCTGCCCGCGCAGGTTGCCGCCGTCCGCGAAGCTGGCGCGGTAATGCGCCGTGATCGCCGCCTTGCCGCGCAGCACCCCATCCTTCGTCACATAAGTCGCATCGTCGGCATAGACGGCCATAAAGCGATCGAGATCGCCCGCGTTCCATCCCGCCGCGCTCGCCTCCATCGCCGTCATCAGCTGGCTCTGCACGGGCGCCAACGCCGGCGCGGCGGCGATCAGGGTCATTCCGGTCAGCCAGCGCATGCGCGATCCTCCACCAGCGTCAACAACGCGGCCATATCCAACGGACCCGCGCACAGGAAACCCTGATAATGCGTAGCGCCCGCCGCCGCCAGCACGTCGCGGTGACCGGCGTCCTCCACGCCCTCGGCGACCACCGCCAGGCCGAGTGCCCGCGCCATCGCGATCACATGGCCGACGACCAGCCGCTCGCGCGCGCTCCCAAGCACCGCGCAAGCCAGCTCGCCGTCGAGCTTGAGCGTGTCGACCGGCAGCGCGCGCAGCCAGGCGATGCCGGCATGGCCGCTCCCGAAATCGTCGAGCGCGACCGCCGCGCCTCCCTCGCGCAGGGCCGCCAGCACCGTCGCGGCGGCGGGCAGGTCGGCGATCGGGTCGTGTTCGGTCAGCTAGAT
>NZ_CAHJWX010000303.1 GCF_903643065.1 Sphingomonas bacterium
AGCGCCCGCCGTTCAGGCCGCCACCGCCGCCGCCGACGCGAACGAGGCCGCCACCGACGCGGCGATCGCCAACGGGCAAGGCCCCGCCTCCACCACCGGCTCGCCGGCGGGTGATCGCTGATGCCGCGCGCGTCCGTCGTCCCGGCCGAGATCGCCCGGCTGCCATGGGGCGTGCTGTTGCTGACGTTCGCGATCGGCGCGTTCGGACTGGTCGTGCTGTATTCGGCGGCGGGCGGCAGCCTGCGGCCCTGGGCGCTGCCGCAGGGGGTCCGCTTCGTCGTCTTCCTTGCCGGCGCGGCGGCGTTGTCGCGGGTGCCGGCGCGGATCTGGCGCTCGGGCTCGCTGCCCGCCTATGGCGTGCTGGTCCTCCTCCTCCTGTTCGTCGAGCTGCTCGGCAGGGTGAGCGGGGGCAGCCAGCGGTGGATCAGCCTCGGCGTCTTCAATCTCCAGCCGTCCGAGCTGATGAAACCGGCGATCGTGCTGGCGATGGCGCGCTTCTACGACATGCTGCCGCCCAGCCGGACGCGTGCGCTCGCCTCGCTGCTGCCGGCGGGACTGATGATCGGCGTGCCCGCCGGGCTCATCATGCTCCAGCCGGACCTCGGGACCGCGCTGATGGTGTCGGCGGGCGGGGTGACGGTGATGTTCCTGGCGGGCGTGCCGCTCTGGCTGTTCGGCGCCGCGGCGGTGGCGATGCCGATCGTCGGCACGCTGGCGTTCAGGTTCGTGCTGCACGATTATCAGCGCAACCGCATCCTGATCTTCCTCGATCCCGAGAGCGATCCGCTGCGCACCGGCTATCACATCACCCAGTCCAAGATCGCGATCGGATCGGGCGGCGTCTGGGGCAAGGGGTTCCTGAACGGCACGCAGAACCACCTGGACTATCTGCCCGAGGGGCATACCGACTTCGCGCTGGCGACGATGATGGAGGAATGGGGCTTCGTCGGCGGGTGCGCGCTGATCCTCGGCTTCATGCTGCTGGTGCGCTGGGGCGTCCGGGTGGGCCAGCGGGCGCAGACCCGGTTCGCGCGGCTGGCCGCGGCGGGGCTCGCGACGACGATCTTCTTCTACTTCGCGATCAACATGGCGATGGTCATGGGCCTTGCCCCCGTGGTCGGCGTGCCGCTGCCGCTCGTCAGCTTCGGCGGTTCGGCGCAGATGACGGTGCTGTTGTGCATCGGCATCCTGATGTCGCTGGACCGCGACCCCGGTCAGGCGACGCGCTGGTAGCCTCGGCCGCCGATCGCCCGCCGGCGCAGCAGCGCCACGACCAGCAGCGCGGCCGCGACCGCGACGGTATCGGTGATCCAGTCCATGACGTCGCAGTCGCGGTGCAGCGCGGGGATCGACTGGAACACCTCGATCAGCGCCCCGACGAACGACAGCCGCTCGCCCAGCCGCAGCAGCGGCGTGCCCGGCCAGCCCTCCGCCGCCAGGACGCCGAGCACGACGAAGGCGAGGCTATGCTGCGCCTTGTCGTTGATCTCCGCCACGTTCGGCGGATGCGGGACCAGCGCCATGACCAGCGCGACCGACAGGGCGGCGACGAACAGCAGGCGGACCGTTGGCGCGCGGCGACTTGGGCTCATCGGGAAGGCTCCGGATCGGAGGAAACGACGGCAGGCGCAGCTGGGCTCGCGCCAGGGACCCGACGATCAGGAGTAAGGCGAGCCATGTCCATGCCGATCGGTAGCGCGCGGAGGACTTCGGGTCCCCCGCTTGCAGGCGAGCACGTTGGCCCGCTGAGCACTTGTTCGTCAAGTCGCCAGTCCTGCAAGCATCCGTACTCCCGCAGGCATCCGGCGATCGGGCGGCTTGTCGCGGGCGGGACGATCGCTTACGGCACGGGAGGGGAAAAGAGCATGACGGACTGGCTGCGAAGCCTCGGCACGACGCTTGGCGATGTCTTCTCGCCGCACGGCCCGGCGATGCCGGCCGCCGCGCACAGCTATGCGCCGGGCGATGTCAGCATCCATTTCCTCCTCCAGCTGGCGATCATCCTTGCCGCCTGCCGCATCGTCGGCTGGCTCGGCACGCGGCTGCTCGGCCAGCCGCAGGTGGTGGGCGAGATGATCGCGGGCGTGGTGCTGGGGCCGTCGCTGTTCGGGTTCCTGCTGCCCGGACCTCAGGCCGCGATCTTCCCCGCGGCCACGCGCAACACGCTTTACGCCGGCGCGCAGCTCGGCGTGGGGCTCTATATGTTCCTGGTCGGCACCACGCTGCGGCTCGACCAGCTGCGCGCGCGGGTGCGCGATGCGGCGGCCGTGTCGATCGCGGGCATCGCCGCGCCGTTCGCGGTCGCGCTGGTGGTGGCGCCGCTGCTGCTCGGCATCCCGGGGCTTTTCTCGCCCGGCGTCGGGCGGACCGGCGCGACGCTGTTCCTGGGCGCCTGCATCGCGCTCACCGCCTTTCCGATGCTGGCGAGGATCATCGACGAGCGCGGGCTGGCGGACTCGTCGCTGGGCACTCTGTCGCTCACGGCGGGAGCGTTCGACGATGTCTGTTCGTGGTGCGTCCTGGCGATCGTGCTGGCGACGTTCGGCGGCGGCCCCGGCGTCGCGATCCTGGCGATCGGCGGCGGGGCGGCCTGGACCGCCGCCGTCGCGCTGTTCGGGCCGCGCCTCTTCGCGCCGCTTGCGCGCCGGGTGGAGGCGGCGGGCGAGATCAGCCACCCGCAGCTCGCGGCGGTGCTGATCGCCTTTGCCGTGTCGGCCTTCCTGATGGACGCGATCGGGATCCATGCGATCTTCGGCGGTTTCCTGATGGGCGCCGCGATGCCGCGCGGACCGTTCGCCACCGAGATCAGGCGCAAGCTCGAACCGCTCGCCGTCGTGCTGCTGCTGCCGATGTTCTTCACCTATTCGGGCCTGAACACGCGGCTCGACACGGTGAACTCGCCGGGCCTTCTGCTGATCGCGATCGGCCTGCTCGTCGCCTCGATCCTCGCCAAGGGCGGCGCCTGCTACCTCGCCGCGCGGGTGGCGGGCGAGGACAACCGGACCGCGCTCGGCATCGGCGCGTTGATGAACTCGCGCGGGTTGATGGAGCTCATCATCATCAACATCGGCCTGCAGAAGGGTATCATCGGCCCGGGGCTGTTCGCGATGCTGGTGCTGATGGCGATCGTGACGACGATGATGGCGAGCCCGCTGTTCGAGCTGTTCTACGGCCGCGCAGCCCGCGCCAGCGGCGAACTGGCGGCCCTGGCGAGATAGGGCGCCGGCTTGCCGGCCGCGCCGGGGTCCGCAGAGACGTCCGCAGAGACGACCGTGCTGGCGTGACGGCCCGCTCCGCGCGATAGAGGGGCGATGCGCCGCCTGTCGCCTCCCACCCTCCTCGCCATCGCCGCCGGCCTGGCCGCGTCGGGACCGGGTGTGGCCGGCCAGGTCGCGCCCGCAGGAGTAGCCGCCGCCGCGCTGCCGCCCTCGCCCGCCGACCTGTTCGGCGAGTTGTTCGACCGGGTGCAGCGATCCCGCCTGTTCCCCGACAGCAAGACATTCGCCGACGCCGTGCCGCGGCGCGCGCCGGACGCGATCATGGCCGCGTACCGCCGCGAGCGGCCGGGCGGACTCGCCGATCAGGGCTTCAGGACCGGCGCTCATGATGCCGATGGAATCATAAAACCAGCGATTTGCGGCGACTTTTTTTGTC
>NZ_CAHJWX010000304.1 GCF_903643065.1 Sphingomonas bacterium
GTCGGTCGTGCTCCCGTTCGACGGCCGGGCCGCGCCGCCGCTTTGAGCGTCTGACTGCCTCGCGGACTGTTGGGTAGCACACAGAGAGTTTGCTGGCCGCTCGATCGGCCGTGACTATAATTCTGAAGATCGTTCGCCGGCATCCCGGGCGCGAACGACTGGAAGATGCGTTTTGCTTTCGCCCCAAGGTTCGAGGGGCGATCATGTCGCGGCCAGATGAGCGTTTCACCACCAACACCCTGCTCGGCGCGCTGACCGCCGACGATCTCGAACTGCTGAAGCCGCACCTGACGCGTGTGAAAATTGCACGCGAACAAATGATTGTATTTTCAAACGAGCCTATCGAGCACGTCTATTTTCCTGAAGGGGGCATCGTTTCGATTGTCTCCGTGATGGCGAACAGCGGGCGCACCGAAGCCGGCATCTTCGGTCGGGAGGGCGTGTCGGCGACATGCGTCCTGCTCGGTACCGACCGCTCGCCGCACGAGAGCTTCGTTCAGGTCGATGGCTCGACCGCCCTGCGCATCGATACGAACCAGTATCTCTCCGCGATAAGACAGAGCGAAAGCCTGCGCACGATGCTGCTCCGCTACGTCCAGACGGCACTTGTACAGTCGGCGCAGAGCACGGCGACCAACGCCAGCCATCGCGTGGAAGGCCGGCTCGCTCGCTGGCTGCTAATGTGCCACGATCGGGTCGACGGCGACGAGATCGCGCTGACGCACGAGTTCATGAGCATGATGATCTCGGCCGATCGCAGCGGCGTCACCGTCACCCTCCATATCCTGGAGGGTGCTGGCATGATTCACTCCAAGCGCGGGCGCGTCATCATTCGTGATCGCGAAAAGCTCGAAGAACTGGCGGGCGACAGCTATGGCGTGCCCGAAGCCGAGTATCGGCACCTCATCGGCCCGCTAGGTCGGGAGTCGGTGGTCCTGCCATTCGAGGGCAAGGAATCACACCCGCAGTAAGCCTTAAGGCCGCGAGTGTCACAACCGAACGGTTGTGACACCGGTCGCGGACCAGCTGACCAATGATGAACGAGCGGCGGGAGTTCGGGAGCGAAACAGCGTGCGTGAATGACCGGGTTTGGGTCGAATTGCCCCATCGCATACGTCAGACTTGGTCCAGCTGTTCGGCCCCGGCCGTGAACCGTTTGCATGCGACAGCTTCGAGAACGGCTCAGCTCGGAAGGGGCGTCATCAAGCGGCGGTACTCGGCTTCCGCCGGACCATAGGTGGCGCCTGCCAGCGCCATGAGGCCGGCGCGGTCCCGGATCAATAGCTTGCCACGCCCGCTTTTGATGCCGCCGGCGCCCTCCAGGCGGTGGAGTGCGTCGGTGATGCTGGCGCGGCGCGCACCCAACATGGCGCCCAGCTCGTCGTGCGTGATGACGACCTCGTCGCCGTCGATGCGATCGTGGTACATGAGGAGCCACCGCGCCGTTCGCTCCTCGACCGTTTGAACGAGGTTGGACGTCAGCGTGCCGGTCATCTGCGCGACGAAGGCGGAGACGTAGCGGGCGAGGAATGATCTCAGGGTTTCGCTCGAGTCCAGCGCGACCCGCAGGTCGGCGGCCTGCATCGCAAGCGCGGTCGCGTTTGGTCCGCGGGCGACCACGTCGTGGGGCCACCGGTCAAGATCGATGAGCAGCGGCCAGCCCGCGAAGCCCTCCCGTCCGAGCAGGCCGATGGCGACGCGGCGCCCGCCCTCGAGCACATTCAGGAAACCGGCGATCCCGCCTTCGAGGAAGCAGACGCGCTCGATCGGCGCTCCGTGCCGACCAAGCACGTCCCCGTTACAGACCGGCACTCTTCGCAGGTGTGGCCGCAGCAGGGCATAGTCGGCGGGCGTCATGAACCGCAGCAGCAGGTTACCTATGTCCGCCTGCGCAAGGCACTCCCTATCCCCAAGCTGTTCCGCCACCGCCATACCTGATCCTCCCCGCATCCCGTCGAACCCGTTGCGCACGCTACCGCACCGAAACCAATCGGAGGGCGGATCCGTTTGTGAACGCCGAATAAACGGGGAAGATCATACATGGCATCCACATTCAAAAGAACCGCCCGCCTGTTCGCCGCGACGGCGATGCTGGGTCTGTCCACGCTGACGGCGGCGCAGTCGACCAACTCGCCCAACGCCGCGCCACCGCCACCGCCGCCCGCAATGGCCACGCGGCCGCCCAGGGCCGCCGCCGACATGCAGGCGGTGTTGGACGCGCTGGCGGCGCTCGGCCCCAAGCCGATCGAGACGCTGACGCCGGTCAAGGCGCGCATCCAGCCCGCTTTTCCCGACGCGCTCAAGGCGGTGATGCGCCGGCAGGGTCAGTCCACCGCGCCCGACCCCGCCGTGGTGACGCAGGACCTGCCCTACGGGGCGGACCCGATGCAGTATGCCCGCGTCTACCGGCCGGCGGCGGGCGGCACCGGTCTGCCCGTGATCGTCTATTACCATGGCGGCGGCTGGGTGATCGCCGACGTGAACGCCTATGACGCCGTACCGCGGCTGATGAGCAAGCAGCTCAACGCGGTCGTAGTGTCGGTCGAGTACCGCCATGCGCCGGAGGCCAAGTTCCCGGCCCAGCACGAGGACGCGGTCGCCGCCTATCGCTGGACGCTGCAGAACGCAGCGACCTGGGGCGGCGATACGACCAAGGTGGCGCTGGCCGGCGAGAGTGCTGGCGGCAATCTCGCCGTCGCCACCGCGATCTACGCGCGCGACAACAACCTGCCCGCGCCGGTCCACGTCCTGGCGGTCTACCCGATCGCGAACAGCGCCACCGACCTGCCGTCCCGCATGGATTCGGCCAATGCCAAGCCACTCAATGCCGCCATGCTGAAGTGGTTCGGTTCTTTCTATACGAACAGCATGGCCGACATGCAGGATCCCCGGCTGAACCTGGTCGGTGCCAACCTGCGCGGCCTGCCGCCGACCACCATCGTCAACTCCCAGATCGATCCGTTGCGATCCGACGGCGAGACGCTCGCCGCCGCGATGCGATCGGCCGGCGATCGCGTGGAGCAGCGGACCTTCGCGGGCGTGACCCACGAGTCATTCGGCATGGGGAAGGTGGTGCGCGGCGCCTTCGACCAGGAGAACTACGCGATCGCGCGGCTCAAGACCGCCTTCGCCCGCTGAGCCCAGGAGAGACCGAGATGAACAAGACCCTTTTCGCCTTGTCCGCGCTGATCGCTGCGCCCGCCGCGGCGCAGGTCATGGCGCCGGCCGAATATGTGAAGACCGCTGGCGCGAGCGACCTGTACGAGCGCCAGTCGAGCCAGATCGTGCTCCAGTCGACGCAGGACCCCAAGGTCCGGCAGTTCGCGCAAGCGATGATCGCCGATCACGCCAGGAGCACGGCGCAGGTCAAGTCGGCCGCCGCCCGCTCGCGCGTGGCCACGCCACCGCCGGCGCTGATGCCTGTGCAGGCGGAGCTGATCGCGCAGTTGCGTGCCGAGAGTGGCCCGGCGCGCGACGCCACCTACGTCGCGCAGCAGAAGGCGTCGCACAACCAGGCGCTGAACGTGCAGAAAGCCTATGCGATGGACGGCACCGCCCCGGCGCTCAAGGCGGTGGCGACCGCGATCGTGCCGGTCGTCCAAGCCCATGTCGACATGCTCAAGTCCATGTAGCCGCAGTGGCGGGACGGCAAC
>NZ_CAHJWX010000305.1 GCF_903643065.1 Sphingomonas bacterium
GCCCATGTGGCGGCGCGCGGCCTTCCCGGCGTCACCGTCGCGCTCGCCGACTATCGCGACGAGCGGGGCCGCTACGACGCGGTCGCCTCGATCGAGATGGTGGAAGCGGTGGGCGAGCGCTGGTGGCCCGCCTATCTTGACACGATCGCGCGCGTGCTGGAGCCGGGTGGCCGCGCCGCGATCCAGTATATCAGCATCGCCGACGACGTGTTCCCCGCCTATCGCGGCAGCGTCGACTTCATCCAGCGATATGTCTTTCCGGGCGGCATGCTGCTCTCGACCGAGCGCTTCCGCGCGCTGGCGCAGGCGCGCGGGCTGGCCTGGACCGACCACCAGGCGTTCGGCCTCGACTATGCGCGGACGTTGCGGCGCTGGCGCGAGCGCTTTGACCTTGCCGTCGCCGAGCGCCGCCTGCCGGCGCGGCTCGGGACCGAGGTCATCGCGTTGTGGCGCTATTACCTGATGTACTGCGAGGGCGGCTTTGGGGGCGGCGGGATCGACGTCTCGCAGGTCACGCTGGTCAGGCGCTGACCCGTTCCCGGTGCCCGTCCGCGAACCCGGCCTCGATCAGCGCCGCGATCCGCTGCGCCACCACCGCCGGGTCCTTGACGCTGGCCGGGTCCTCGCCTGGATAGGCGCGCGCGCGCATGACGGTGCGGGTCGCGCCGGGATCGATGATCGCGGTGCGAATGCGGCCCAGTCCCGCCGTCTCGTCCCCATAGGCGCCGACCAGCGTTTCGAGCGCCGCCTTGGAGGCACCGTACAGGCCCCAATAAGCGCGCGGGGTCCGGGCGACTGACGAGGTCAGCGCGATCACCTTGCCCGCCGGCGCGCGGCGCAGCAGCGGGTCGAACGCGGCGATCAGCGCGGCGGGCGCCGAGACGTTGAGCGTCAGCACGCGCGCCATCTCCTTGGGGTCGATCGCCGGCACCGCGCCCAGCGTGCCCAGCGTCGCGGCGTTGAGCACCAGCGCGTCGAGCGCCTCCCAGCGTCCGCCCACCGCCTGCGCCAGCTTCGCGATCGCGTCGCCTTGCGCAAGGTCCAGCGGCGCGATCGTCGCGGCGCCGCCCGCATCGAAGATGCGCTGCTCCACCGCCTCCAGATCCGCCGCCGTCCGCGCGACCAGCACCACATGGCACCCCCGCGCCGCCAGCGCCTCCGCCGTCGCCGCGCCGATCCCCCGGCTTGCCCCGGTGACGACCGCGAGCTGGCCGTCGAGCGATCTGTCCATCATGTCTCCGTCATCCTGAACTTGTTTCAGGGTCCATGCGCGACCTCTGACCAAGTGCCACCGGTTCGCGTGGATGCTGAAACAAGTTCAGCATGACGATGTAGCTAGTTCAGCCGCTCAGCCAGCAGCGCGAACTGGTCGACCTCCGCCGACTCGTCCTGATCGGTCAGTGCCGTCGGATAGTCGCCGGTGAAGCAGGCATCGCAATATTTGGGCCGCACGTCCGCGCGCCGCGCCTCGCCCAGCGCCTTATAGAGTCCGTCGATTGTCACGAAGGAGAGGCTGTCTGCATGGATGAAGCCGGTCATCCCGCCCACGTCCAGCCGCGCGGCGAGCAGCTTGGCGCGCTCGGGCGTGTCGACGCCGTAGAAGCAGCTGTGCCGCGTCGGCGGCGATGCGATGCGCATGTGCACCTCGGCCGCGCCGGCGTCGCGCATCATCTGGACGATCTTGAGCGACGTGGTGCCGCGCACGATCGAGTCGTCGATCAGCACCACGCGCTTGCCGGTGATCAGCGCGCGGTTGGCGTTGTGCTTGAGCTTGACGCCCAGGTGGCGGACCCCGTCGCCGGGCTGGATGAAGGTGCGGCCCACATAATGCGAGCGGATGATCCCGAGCTCGAACGGGATGCCCGATTGCTGCGCATAGCCGATTGCGGCCGGCACCCCCGAATCGGGCACCGGCACCACCAGGTCCGCCTCCACCGGCGCCTCGATCGCGAGCTGCGCGCCGATCGCCTTGCGCACGTCATACACCGAATGATCGCCGACGATCGAATCGGGGCGGCTGAAATAGACCCATTCGAAGATGCACGGCCGCGGACTGACCGCCGCGAAGGGCCGGATCGAGCGGCATTGCGTACCCTGGACGATCACCAGCTCGCCGGGATCCACCGTCCGCTCGAACGTCGCGCCGACGACGTCGAGCGCCACCGTCTCGCTGGCGAAGATCACCGCGTCGCCGAGCCGCCCCATCACGAGCGGCCGGATGCCGAGCGGGTCGCGACACGCGATCATCCCCTCCGGCGTCATCACCACCAGCGAATAGGCGCCCTCCACCTGCTTGAGCGCGTCGATGAAGCGATCGAGCAGCGTGCGGTAGTTGGAGGTGGCGACGAGGTGGATGATCGTCTCGGTGTCGGACGTCGACTGGAAGATGGAGCCGCGCCGGACCAGCTCCTTGCGCAGCCGCTGCGCGTTGGAGATGTTGCCGTTGTGCGCCACCGCGAAGCCGCCGGACTGAAGCTCGGCGTAGAGCGGCTGGACGTTGCGCAGGATCGCCTCGCCGGTGGTGGAATAGCGCACGTGCCCCGTCGCGACCTGACCCGGCAGCGCGCGGATCACCTCGTCCCGGTCGAAATTACCCGCGACATGCCCCATCGCGCGATGCGTGTGGAAGTGGGCGCCATCGAACGACGTGATCCCCGCCGCCTCCTGGCCGCGATGCTGGAGCGCGTGCAGCCCGAGCGCGACCAGCGCGGCGGCCGAGTCGCTCCCCGACACGCCAAAGATGCCGCACTCCTCGCGCAGCTTGTCGTCGTCATATGGATCGGTGGTGAGCATGGGGGACATGGCCTCGCGGAGCCGCCCTATAGGCGGGGCGTTACCGCTTGTCGCCCCTTTGGGCGTTTCCGACGCAAGGAGGAACGAGGATGGCCACCGATCATGGACCGCAGATCAAGGACGACAAGCTATACGACGACCTGATCGAACAGGGCGCGTCGAAGCAGAAGGCCGCGCGCATCGCCAACGCCAAGGCGGCGGGGACCCTGCACCACGACAGCACGCACCTGGCGGACCGCACGGTCAAGCAGCTGCGCGCGGAGGCGGCCCGGATCGGGATCGAGGGGCGGTCGACGATGAACAAGGCCAAGCTGGAGGCGGCGATCAGGGACGGCTAGGCACGTCGGGGTGACGAGGGCGGGTAGATCGCGCTACCGGGCGGCGATGCACGATCACCGCGACACCACCACCGCGCTCGACCCTGCCTGGGACGCGGCCGGGCTGATCACCGCGATCGTCACCGATCGCGCGAGCGGCGCGCTGCTGATGGTCGCGCACATGGACCGTGACGCGCTGGCGCGGACGCAGGCGACGGGCGAGGCGCATTTCTGGTCGCGATCGCGCCGGCGGCCGTGGAAGAAGGGCGAGACCTCGGGCAATGTGCTGCGGGTCGCCGAGCTGCGGATCGATTGCGATCAGGACGCGGTGCAGCTGATCGTCGACGCCGCCGGGCCCGCTTGCCACACCGGCGCGACCTCCTGCTTCTTCCGCCGGATCGAGGGCGAGCGGCTGGAGCCGGTCGGGTGAGGATGCTTCCGTTCGCGCTGTTGCTGGTCGCTTGCGAGCGGGCGCCGGTGGCCGACACCTCCCCGGGCGGGAGGCTGGAGGCGGCGGCGGTGGCGCGCGGCCTGGTCGCCGAT
>NZ_CAHJWX010000306.1 GCF_903643065.1 Sphingomonas bacterium
CAGCGCGGTGGCGACCGCGCCGTCGCCGCCGCCCGCGTAGAGCGGGTGCAGGCCGCAGCCGGGCAGCGCCAGCGCGAGGAGGAGCGCGGCGCGCCTCATGCGACGAGGTTCACGAGGCGGTCAGGGATGACGATCACCTTGCGCGGCGCCGCGCCGGCGAGGAAGGCCGCGACCTTGTCGCTGGCGAGCGCGGCCGCCTCCGTCGCCTCGCGCGGCTCGCCCTTCGGCCGGGTGAGCGTGTCGCGCAGCTTGCCGTTGACCTGGATCGCGACGATGACCTCGTCGTCGACGAGCAGCGCCGGATCGACGGCGGGCCAGGGGGCGTCGGCGATCAGCCCCTCGCCGGTCCAGGCCTCCTCGGCGAGATGGGGCAGCATCGGGCTGGCGAGCAGCAGCAGCGTGCGCGCCGCCTGTTCGCGGTCGCGCGACCCGGGCGCCTTCTCGATTGCGTTGGCGAGCGTGTAGAGCAGCGCGACGGCCTTGTTGAACTGCAGCCCCTCGATCGCCTCGGCGACGCCGGCCGTGGTGCGGTGGACGAGCTTGCGCAAGCCGATGTCCTCGCCATCGCTGGTGCCCTCCGCCTGCACCAGCCGCCAGACGCGCTGGACGAAGCGCCAGGCGCCCTCGATGCCGGCCTCCGACCAGGGCAGGTCGCGCTCGGGCGGGCTGTCCGACAGCATGAACCAGCGCACCGCGTCGGCGCCGTATTGATCGACGATCGGGCCGGGATCAACGGTGTTGCGCTTGGATTTGGACATCTTCTCAACGCGGCCGACCTCGATGGCGGCGCCGGTGGCGGTTTCGCGGCCATCGGCGACCTCGTCGGGCGAGAGCCAGCGGCCGTCGGCGGCGCGATAGGTCTCGTGCGTCACCATGCCCTGAGTGAACAGCCCGGCGAAGGGCTCGGCAATGTCTAGCCGGCCCAGATGCTTGAGCGCGCGCGTCCAGAAGCGGGCGTAGAGCAGGTGCAGGATCGCGTGCTCGACCCCGCCGATATACTGGCCGACGGGGAGCCATTTCTCCGCCACCGCGCGATCGAACGGCTGGTCTTTCGGCTGGCTGGCGAAGCGGATGAAGTACCAGCTCGAATCGGCGAAGGTATCGAGCGTGTCCGTCTCGCGGGTCGCCGCGCCACCACAGGTGGGACAGGCGACATGCTTCCAGGTCGGGTGGCGGTCGAGCGGGTTGCCGGGCGTGGCGAAGTCGACATCGTCGGGCAGCACGACGGGCAGCTGCTCGCGCGGGACGGGCACGACGCCGCAGTCCGCGCAGTGGACGACGGGGATCGGCGTGCCCCAGTAACGCTGGCGCGAGACGCCCCAGTCGCGCAGTCGGTAGACGACCTCTCGTTTACCCCAACCGCCCTGCTCAGCGGCAATAATGATGCGCTCTTTTGCTTCCTCAATGCGGAGCCACTCTGATTGACCGAAGAAATTGAGGTACTCCCAGTCACCCTCGGTGCGCGTAGCCTTGAGCGCGCGCTTTATGCGAATCAGAGCTTCGGAGTCGCCAGCTCTGACGAGCGGCTCGTAAGAGGTTCTATCGAAGGCCCGCTTTGTGATCCTGAAAAGTTCTAGTTCGTCGTCTTCTCCCCGCACAACCCAAGGATCTTCGTCGAAAGCAGCTATCCCGACGATTGCAAGTTCTTCAACAGTAGGCTCTCGCGAATAAAGCGGACGGAGCGCAGGCTGCACATCTAAACCATACTTGCGCGCGAAGTCGAGGTCGCGCTGGTCGTGCGCGGGGACGCCCATGACGGCGCCGGTGCCGTATTCCATCAGCACGAAATTGGCGATGTGGACCGGCAGCGCCGCGCCGGTGAACGGATGCGTCGCGGTCAGCCCGGTGTCGTAGCCGAGCTTCTCCTGCGTCTCCAGCTCGGCGGCGGTGGTGCCGCCTTCCTTGCAGCGCGCGACGAACGCGGCGGCCTCGGGCGACCGTCCGGCCGCCGCGCGTGCGATCGGGTGATCGGCGGCGACGGCGACGAAGCTCGCGCCGAAGATGGTGTCGGGGCGGGTGGAATAGACTTCGACGGTCTCGCTCCCCCTCCCGCTGGCGGGAGGGGGTTGGGGGGTGGGCGCGACGGTTCCACCGGCGGGATCGCCCGAGGAGAGCGGGAGCCCACCCCCGACCCCTCCCGCGAGCGGGAGGGGAGAAAGGGTGAACCGGAAGCGCAGGCCCTCGCTCTTGCCGATCCAGTTCTCCTGCATCAGCCGGACCTTGTCGGGCCAATGGCCAAGGTCGGCGAGCCCGGCGAGCAGCTCGTCGGCAAAGGCGGTGATCTTGAGGAACCATTGGGCGAGCTGGCGCTTCTTCACGACCGCGCCCGAGCGCCAGCCGCGGCCGTCGATCACCTGTTCGTTGGCGAGCACGGTCAGGTCGACCGGGTCCCAGTTCACCGCCGACTGTTTCCGATAGACCAGGCCCGCGTCGAGGAAGTCGAGGAACAGCGCCTGTTCTTGGCCGTAATAATCGGGGTCGCAGGTCGCCAGCTCGCGCGACCAGTCGAGCGCGAAGCCCAGCCGCTTGAGCTGCGCCTTCATGGTGGCGATGTTGGCCCGCGTCCAGCTGCCCGGATGCACGCCGTTGGCCATCGCCGCGTTCTCGGCCGGCATGCCGAACGCGTCCCAGCCCATCGGGTGGAGCACCTCGTGCCCCGTCATCCGGCGATAGCGCGCGAGCACGTCGCCCATCGTGTAGTTGCGGACATGGCCCATGTGGATGTGCCCCGACGGATAGGGGAACATCTCCAGCACATAGGAGCGGGGCTTGGGGGAGGCGTCGTCGGCGGCGAACGTCCGCCGCTCGTCCCAGACCGCCTGCCAGCGCGCGTCCGCCTTCAGCGCGTTGAAGCGCGGGGGCTGGCCCACCCTATCCCGCCACCGCCGCGCGGCGCAGGTCGCGCGCGCGCGTCAGGATGATGTCCTCCAGCTTCTGCGTCGTCGCGGCCTGCACGGGCGCGGCGACCCATTGGCCGTTCTGGCTGACCTGCCGCAGCGCCGCGACGCGGATCGCGTCGGCGCGCAGATCCTGATCGAGGATCGAGACGGTGAGCTTGACGCGCTCGCCCGGCGCCTGCGGGTTGGCGTACCAGTCGGTGACGATGACGCCGCCGTTCGAATCGGTCTGGAGCAACGGCATGAAGCCCAGCGTGTCGAGCGACGCGCGCCACAGATACGCGTTGACGCCGATCGTGGTGACCTTGGACGCGGCGAGATCGGCCTTGGGGCGGTCACCGCCATGGCTGCACGCGGCGAGCGGCGCCAGCAGCAGCAGCGCGAAAAGAGGATGCGACGGGCGCAACATGGGGTTAAGGTCCTGCAAGCGACGGATTGCCGGCCCTACCCGCGCGGGCACGGGCTCGCAAGGCGCCCAGCCCTGTGCGCAATCGGCAACACACCCGATATATTACGCAGGCAGCGGTGTCGCGTTCACCGTCGCGCGTTATAGGGCGACGACATTGTTTCGCGAGTCCATGGGAAGAGACGTGAGCGGACGGGGTAACACCATCGCGTTGGTCGCCGGGGCGCTCGTCGCCGCCGGCGCCGTCGCCATGCCCGCCGCGCAGGCCGCTGCTCAGGCGGACCGCCGGATCGTCCATCAGCGCCTGCGCCTTCTCCCAGGCGCGCTCGGCCGCGGCGACGTCGCGGGCG
>NZ_CAHJWX010000307.1 GCF_903643065.1 Sphingomonas bacterium
GGGCGCGGCGACGCGGCGGCCCGCGTCGTGCGCCGCCCCCACCGCGCCCGCCATCTCGGCGATGGTGAAGGTCGGGGTCGAGCCGCCGGCGGTGACCGCCAGCTTCTGCCACGGCGCGGCGTTGCCGTAATAATGATAGTCCGCGTAGAGCTTCACCACCTCGGCGCCCTCGCCCATCTGGTGCCGCGCCGCCTGCGTCACGCCGTCGCCGCTCGCCTCTTCCGCGCCCTGCGGCACATCGAACGCATAGCCGCGCGGACCATAGGAGCCGGTCGCCACGATCGCGCGGTTGGACGAGAGCAGGCGCGGCCCAGGCACGATCCCGCCCTCGATCGCGAGCTTCAGCCCCTGATCGGCGTTGCCCGCCCCCTCCGTGCCGAGGTCGCGTACGGTGGTGAACCCCGCCGCGAGCGTCGCGCGCGCCGCCGCCACCGCGCGCGCGGTGCGCAGCGCCAGCGGCTCGTGGAGCACCTGATCGTTCCAGTTCGTCTCGTTGTACGGATGGAGGAACAGGTGGACGTGCGCGTCGATCAGCCCGGGGATCAGCGTGTCGCCGGGCAGCTCGATCGTCTCCGCCCCGGCGGGCGCGCTGACCGCCGGACCGACGGCGGCGATCTCGTCGCCGGTGACGAGCACCGACCAGCCGGCATGCAGCGCTTCGCCATCGAACACGGCGGCGGGGTGGAGGAGGATGCTGGTCGGCGCCGGCGCGGCGGCGGTGGCGAGCAGGGCGGCGAGGGGGAAGAAGCGGTGCATGCGGCATGGTGCCCCGGTCGATCCGCTCCCGCAAGGGGAGTGGCACGCGGCGTCACGCGCGGCTGGTATCGTGACGAGCCTAGACGGTCAGCACGATCTTGCCCCGCACCCCGCCGCCATCCTGTCGCGCATAGGCGGCGACCACCTCGTCGAGCGGGAACGTCTCGCTCACCGTCACCGCGACCGTTCCGGCCGCCAGCAGGTCCGCGATCTCGCCCAGCTGCGCCGCGTTGGGCGTCGCCATCCAGTGCGGCGCGACGCCGATGCCGCGCTCGGCCGTCTCGGGCGGCTCCAGCGTCGAGACCAGCCGGCCGCCGTCGCGGATCACCGCGAGCGAGCGCCGGCCCGTCTCGCCGCCGATCAGGTCGAGCACCAGATCGACGCCGCGCACCCGGTCCTCGAACCGCTCGCGCTTGTGGTCGATCGCCTCGTCCGCCCCGAGCCCGCGCACGAAATCGAGGTCGTCCGGCCCCGCCGTCGCGATCACGCGCGCGCCCTTCGCGTGCGCGAACTGCACCGCGAGATGGCCGACGCCGCCGGCGCCGCCGTGGATCAGCACCGTCTCGCCCGGCTGGAGCCCGCCCTGGTCGAACAGCGCCTGCCAAGCGGTCATCGCCGCCAGCCCGGCGCCCGCGCCCGTCGCGAAGCTCACGCCGGCGGGCAATGCGACCAGCTCGACCGCCTTGATCACCACGAACTCCGCCTGCGCGCCGCGATCGAAGCCGATATGCGCGAACACCCGGTCGCCGTGGCTCAGCATGTTGTGCGCGCGGGTGCCCACCGCCTCGATCGTCCCCGCGACGTCGCGCCCGAGCGTGAGGGGCAGGTCGTCCGCCGTCCCCGGCGGGAACTGGCCCTGCGCGGTCTTAATATCGACCGGATTGATGCTCGCCGCCCGGACGCGGACCAGCACCTCGTCGTCGACCGCCTGCGGAATATCGGCCGGCTCGACCGCGAGCCCGCCCTCGCCGAAGCGGGACAGGCGCGCGGCGCGCATGCGGGGCGGTAGATCGGGCATGGCTTGCTCCTCCATAGGCGGGATGAACGCGGACGCCCGATCATAAGCTCCGGCCATGACCCTGGGCGTATTGCTCGCGCCAGACACCTTGGGCTAAGCTGTCGGGTGACGAAGGAGAAGATCCCGGTGAAGCTGGTCAAGGGCGCATGGAAGCTGCTGGTGGGCATCAAGGACGCGCTCGCGCTGTTCCTGTTGCTGCTGTTCTTCGCGGGGCTGTTCGCCGCCCTGTCCGCGCGGCCGGGCAACAAGCCGATCGCCCCCGGCGCGCTGGTGCTCAAGCTGGACGGCGCGATCGTCGAGCAGCCGGCGGACCAGGACGTCACCGCCTCGCTGTCCGGGCAGAGCGTCGGCCACCAGTTCCGGCTGCGCGACGTGATCCGCGCGATCGACGCCGCGCGCGCCGACGTTCGCGTCAAGGCGATCGTGCTCGACCTGGACGCGTTCGGCGGCGGCTATCCGGCCGCGATCGCCGAGGTTGGCGACGCGCTGCGCCATGCCCGCGACGGCGGCAAGCCCGTGCTCGCCTATGCCACCGCCTATACCGACGCGGGCTACCGCCTCGCCAGCAACGCGACCGAGATCTGGCTGCATCCGCTGGGCGGCACGATCTTCGCGGGGCCGGGCGGGTCGCAGCTCTATTACAAGGGGCTGATCGACAAGCTGGGGATCACCACCCACGTCTACCGGGTCGGCCGCTACAAGAGCTATGTGGAGCCCTATATCCGCGCCGACGCGAGCCCGGACGCGCGCGCCGCCGAGGGCGCGCTGCTCAACACGATCTTCGCGCAATGGAAGGAGGGCGTGCATCGCGCCCGGCCCAAGGCGCAGATCGACGCGTTCCTCGCCGCGCCCGACAAGGCGATCCTGGCGACCGGCGGCGACATCGCGCAGGCGAACCTGCGGGCCGGCATCGTCGACCGGCTGGGGGACCGCACCGCGTTCGGCGCGCGCGTCGCGCAATTCGCCGGGCAGGACCGGGTCAAGCTGGCCGGCGCGTTCGATCAGATCCGCTATGCCGACTGGATCGCCGCACATCCGGAACGGGCGGGCGGCGACGCGATCGGCGTGCTGACGGTCGCGGGCGACATCGTCGACGGCAAGGCCGGCCCCGGCTCGGCCGCCGGCGACACGATCGCGCGGGCGATGCTGGACGGGCTCGCCAACCAGAAGCTGAAGGCGCTGGTGGTGCGCGTCGACTCGCCGGGCGGCTCCGTGCTCGCCTCCGAGCGCATCCGGCTGGCGATCATTGAGGCCAAGAAGGCCAAGCTGCCCGTCGTCGTGTCGATGGGCGGGCTCGCCGCGTCGGGCGGCTATTGGGTGTCGACCGCCGGCGACACGATCTTCGCCGAGCCCAACACGATCACCGGCTCGATCGGCATCTTCGGCATCATCCCTACCTTCGAGAAGACGCTGGCGAAGATCGGCGTCACCGCCGACGGCGTGAAGACGACGCCGCTGTCGGGGCAGCCGGATATCTATGCCGGCACCAACGCGACGTTCGACGCGATGCTGCAGGCCGATATCGAGAACGGCTACCGCCAGTTCGTCGGCCGCGTCGCAGCCGCGCGCCACCTGACCCCGGCGCGCGTCGACCAGATCGGGCAGGGCCGCGTCTGGGACGGCGGCACCGCGCGCCAGCTCGGGCTGGTCGACCGGTTCGGCACGCTGTCCGACGCGATCGCGGAGGCCGCGCGGCGCGCCGGGCTGAAGCCCGACGGCGTCCACCCGGTCTATCTGGAGAAGCAGCCGAGCTGGTTGTCGCAGCTCGTCCAGGGGTTCGGCGACAAGGATGACGACCAGGCCGGCGGCGACGTGTTCGCGACGATCGCGGGCCAGCAGCGCGGACTGGC
>NZ_CAHJWX010000308.1 GCF_903643065.1 Sphingomonas bacterium
TGGGCACGGCGGCGCTGGTCGAGGCGGCGGCGGTGGCGGCGCTGATGGCGGGGACGGTGGCGCTGTTCGTCTGGGCGACCCGCGCGATGGGCCGCAACTGGAGCATCGCCGCGCGCACCCGCGCCGATCACAGCCTGGTCACCACCGGCCCGTTCGCCCGGATCCGCCACCCGATCTACAGCGCGCTCTTCCTGCTGATGCTGGCGCTGGCGATCGCGACCGGCCACGTCCGGCTGCTCCCGGTGGCGGTGCCGCTGTTCGCGATCGGCACCTTCCTCCGGATCGGCGAGGAGGAACGCATGCTCCGTGAGCTGTTCGGCGCGAGTTACGTCGCCTGGGCGGCGCGCGTCCCGCGCTTCGTGCCGGGGCTGTTCTGATCGCCCGTGCCGCCCGCCGTGCGGGTGTCACCTGCCCGCCGTGATCGGCGGCAGTTGCGAATGCTGCACCACCAGCCAATCCTCGTGCGCGCGCCGCCGGATCGTGGTCGTGCACCACGCCTTATATGCCTCGTCACCCCGGCTCGCGACCGCCTGATAGGCGATGACGATCAGGCCCTCCTCCGGCCGCTGCACCTTCGTCGCGGAGAACGCCACCTTTTCCCAACGCGGCGTATCGATCACCGCCTGGATCGCCGCCTGCGCGGTGAAGACGTTGGGCTCCGCCGGCAACACCATCACGCACTCGTCATCGATCAGCCGGCGATAGTTCTCCGCGTCACCCACCCACAGGCTCTCCTCGAAGGCCCAAATCCGTTCGTCGTCCATGTGCGAAGCGCTCCCGTATGTCGGCCCTTCAATGAGGGAGCGTGCTGCCCGGTTCCCGTCAGGGCGAGATGTGCCACCCGCGGGCAGTCGCCCCCCGCTACGCCGCGCTCTCGGTCTTCTTCTCGGCATAGACGCGGATCGGTTCCTTGCGGCCCTCGATCACGTCCTTGTCGATCATCACCTCGTCGACGCCATCCATGCCCGGCAGGTCGAACATCGTGTCGAGCAGCGTGCCCTCCAGGATGGAACGCAGGCCCCGCGCGCCCGTTTTGCGCTCGATCGCCTTCTTGGCGACCGTCACCAGCGCGTCGTCGGTGAAGCCGAGATCGACATCCTCCATCTCGAACAGCTTCTGATACTGCTTGACTAGCGCATTCTTGGGCTGGGTCAGGATCTTGACCAGCGCGCCGATGTCCAGGTCCTCCAGCGTCGCGACCACGGGCAGGCGGCCGACGAACTCGGGGATCAACCCGAACTTGAGCAGATCCTCCGGCTCGGTCGAGCGCAGGATCTCGCCGGTGCGACGCTCCTCCGGGCTGGCCACGAACGCACCGAAACCGATCGACTTGCCCTGCAGCCGGTCGCCGATGATCTTCTCCAGGCCGCTGAACGCGCCGCCGCAGATGAACAGGATGTTGGTGGTGTCGACCTGCAGGAACTCCTGCTGCGGGTGCTTGCGCCCGCCCTGCGGGGGCACGGAGGCAGTGGTGCCCTCCATCAGCTTGAGCAGCGCCTGCTGAACGCCCTCGCCCGACACGTCGCGCGTGATCGACGGGTTCTCCGCCTTGCGGCTGATCTTGTCGATCTCGTCGATATAGACGATCCCGCGCTGCGCCCGCTCGACATTATAGTCGGACGCCTGGAGCAGCTTGAGGATGATGTTCTCGACATCCTCGCCGACATAACCCGCCTCGGTCAGCGTCGTCGCGTCCGCCATCGTGAACGGCACGTCGAGAATTCTAGCAAGGGTTTGGGCGAGTAGCGTCTTGCCGCAGCCGGTGGGGCCGACGAGCAGGATGTTCGACTTGCTCAACTCGACATCCGCGCCCTTGGCGCCGTGGTTGAGCCGCTTGTAATGATTGTGCACCGCCACCGACAGCACGCGCTTGGCGCGCTTCTGGCCGATGACATAGTCGTCCAGGACGTTGCAGATCTCCTGCGGCGTCGGCACGCCGCCATCCTTCTTGGAGACGAGCGCGGACTTGGTCTCCTCGCGGATGATGTCGTTGCACAGTTCGACGCATTCGTCACAGATGAACACGGTCGGACCAGCGATCAGCTTGCGCACCTCATGCTGAGACTTGCCGCAGAACGAGCAGTAAAGAGTGCTCTTCGAATCGCCGCCGGTCAGCTTGGTCATTCGTACTCGTCCTGGACAGCCGTGCATGATGCGTGGGGGCGGAGTGTGCCCCGATCCGCCGATGGGAACAACCCTTACCCACATTCGGGATATGGGGCGAGCCCGCGCGGCTGCAAGCGGCGGCGGTCGGTCAAGCCTCGGCGGACAGCGCCGCCGCCGCGCGGTTCCCGGGCGCCACGAACCGCCGCGACGCGCGCAGGATCGGCTGTTCCATCAGCTTGAAGCTGATCTCGGCCAGCCCATAGGCGAGAACGGCCGTGAACAGGAAGATGACGGGCTCGCTCGGCCCGACCGCCCGCCCCACCGCCGGCGCCGCGATATGCAGCGCGAGCAGATGGTACAGGTACATGCCGTAGCTGACGACCCCCACCCGCGCGACGACGCGACCTTCCAGCACGCGGACCATCGGCGCGGTCGGCCGTAGCACGACCGCCCCGATCAGCGCCGTCGACAGCAGCTGGAACCCGAGCCGCGGCGCGCCGGCGATGTCGGGCGGAGCGAGCACGATGAGGCAGGCGATCGCGACCGCGATCACCGGCAGCGCCGCCGTCGACGCCAGCAACGCGGCCGCGCGACGGTAACCCGCCGGATCGTCGAGCAGCGCTGCCAGGCCAATGCCCAGGCAGATCGGGGTGAAGGTGGCCTGCACGATCGACAGGTCGGCCTAGCCGGTCAGAACCGGACTGGCGAGGTGGAAGTTGACCCACTGGTTGGCGGCGACGAACACGCCCAGCAGCGGCAGCGCCAGGCGGGGCAGCAGCACCATGACCGGCGGCCAGATCAGGTAAAATTGCTGCTCGGTCGCCAGCGACCACAGGATTCCGAGCCCGACCCCCGCGACGGCACCCAGTTTGACAGATAGACGAGGTCGGTCGGTAGCGTGGTGAAGAAGCCCCGCGCCGCCGTGCCCGCCGGGTGGAGCAGCGCGGCGCCGGCGGTGATCGCCAGCAGGAGATAATATGGCGGGAACAGCCGCAGCGCGCGGCGCACCCAGAAGCGCGGCAGCGACAGCCGCCCGGTCGCCGCCCGCTCGCGCAACAGCAGCGTCATAATGAGGAAGCCGCTCAGCACGAAGAAAAGGTCGACGCCCAGGAACCCGCGCCCGAGCGCGACGACGCGGCCCGTGTAGCAATGGTGCCAGATCACCGCCAAGATGGCGAGCGCGCGCAAGCCGTTCAGCCCGTCGAAATGCTTGCGGCGCCGAAACGCCTCGACCGTGTCCGCCACCTGATCGCCCCGCTCTTAGATCATCGTGTCGAGCGACGCGACGGGTGTCAACCCGACGTGTCGTCCCGCCCGGATCACGCCGCCTCCGTCATCCCGTTCGTCGATATCGGCGTCGGCACTCGCCGACGAGGCGCTTCAGGTCGCCTGGATCGCACCGTTAGAAAGCCAGCGTCAGCCGTTGTTGCAGGCCGTGGACCGGGCTGTGCGCCGGCAGCGCCGCCTGCGCCTCGTCCAGCCGCGCCACGCGGCGGTGCAGGTCCGCGCTGGCCTC
>NZ_CAHJWX010000309.1 GCF_903643065.1 Sphingomonas bacterium
CCGGCCTTTCCCGCCGGGCCGGTGTTCGACCGGCTGTACGAGGTGGCGCCGATGTCCGCGATCCAGGCGGCGCGCGCGAACGGCGAGGCGCTGGGGCTGATGCTCCACGAGGTCGGCATCACCGTGGATTGCGCACCGCTGCTCGATGTGCGCCAGCCCGACACGACCGAGGCGGTCGCCACCCGCGTGTTCGGGGCGGAGCCGATGCGCGTCGCGGCGCTCGGCCGCGCGATGCTGGAGGGCCTGCGCGCGGGCGGGGTCGTCGGCGTGGTCAAGCACATGCCCGGCCATGGCCGCGCGCGGGTCGACACGCACCACCACCTGCCCACCGTGACCGCGAGCGCCGACGCGCTGGCAAGCGACCTGGAGCCGTTCCGGACGCTCCGGGACGCGCCGATGGGGATGACCGGGCACATCGTCTTCGACGCCTGGGACCCGCGCCGGCCCGCGACGTTGTCGCCCGTCGTGATCGAGCGCGTCATCCGCGGCGCGATCGGCTTTGACGGGCTGCTGATGACGGACGACATCGACATGAAGGCGCTGACGGGCACGCCGGGCGACAAGGCGGCGGCGTCGATCGCGGCGGGGTGCGACGTGGTGCTGGATTGCTGGGCGCGGTTGCCGGAGATGATCGAGATCGCCGACCGGCTGCCCGACGCGGGAGATCGGACGTGCGACCGGCTCGCCCGGGCGATGGCGATGCGCGACGCCCCGGGCGGAACGATGGACGACGCGATCGCGCGGCGCGACGCGCTGCTGGCGCTGGCGCTGGCGGGCTGAGGACCCCGCGCGAAGGAGGTGGAAACCGGGGTCGATCGCGCCTACATGCCCGTCCTGATTTCAGGAGCACGCGCCATGGGCGGCCTCAGCCCCATCCACATCCTCATCTTCGCGGTGATCGCCATCCTGGTGCTCGGCGGCGGGCGTTTCTCCAACCTGATGGGCGATGTCGCCAAGGGCGTGAAGCAGTTCAAGAAGGGCATGGCCGACGAGGACGAGGACGGGCACAAGCCGGCCGCGCGGCTGGAGGCGAAGAAGAGCGCCGATCCGGCGTTCGACCGCGACGGCGCGCCGATCCGCGAGGAGCGGCCCTGATCCGGGTCGTCACAGCGCATGTTCGATATCGCTCCTAGCGAGTTCCTGCTGGTCGCCGTCGTCGCGCTGGTGGTGATCGGCCCGAAGGACCTGCCCAAGGCGCTGCGCGTGCTGGGTTATTGGGTCGGCAAGGCGCGCGGCGTGGCGCGCCAGTTCCGCTCCGGCTTCGACAACATGGTGCGCGAGGCGGAGCTGGCCGAGATGGAAAAGAAATGGGCGGCCGAGAACGCCCGGATCATGGCCGAGCACGGCGCGGGCGAGGTGGCGGACGTGGCACCGGCGCCCCACCCCGTGCCCGGGAAGGCGGCGCCCTCCGGCGATGAGGCCCCGCCCCATGATGGCTCGCCCGATCCGGGCGAGCCGATCACCGTCGAGCAGCCGCAGCTGGTCCCCGCCCCGGCCGGCACGCCCGCGCATCGACCCGACGACGCGATGTCATGAGCGACGAACTGGACGCGAGCCGCGCGCCGCTGCTCGATCACCTGGTCGAACTGCGCCGGCGCCTGCTCTATTCGGCGGGCGCGCTGGTGCTGGCGTTCGCGATCTCGCTGTATTTCGCCCGGCCGATCCTGACGCTGCTCGTCCGGCCGCTGCGCGCGGCCGGGCAGCTCGTGCTGATCAACACCGACGTCTATGGCGGCTTCATGGTGCAGGTGAAGGTCGCGTTCTTCACCGCCGTCATGGTGTCGTTTCCGGTCACCGCAAACCAGGTCTGGCGGTTCGTCGCGCCGGGGCTGTACCGCCAGGAGCGGCGCGCGTTGCTGCCCTTCCTGCTGGCGACGCCGATCCTGTTCACGATGGGCGCGGCGCTCGCCTATTTCTTCGTGATCCCCCCGGCGCTGCACTTCCTGTTCAGCTTTCAGGGCGACCTGGGCGGCGTGACGCAGCGGGCATTTCCGGACGTGTCGAGTTACCTCAAGGTGGTAATGCAATTCCTGTTCGGCTTCGGCTTTGCATTCCTGATGCCGGTGCTGCTTATGCTGCTGGAGCGGGCGGGGATCGTGACGCGTGAGCAACTAGTCGGGCTGCGGCGCTACGCGATCGTTGCAAACTTCGCGGTGGCGGCGCTGCTGACGCCGCCCGATCCCTGGTCGATGATGATGCTCGCGCTGCCGCTGGTGGTGCTCTATGAATTTGCGCTGATCGGCATCCGATTGACGGAGCGGTCGCGCGCGCGCGAGGCGGCGCGGGCGCTGGTCGAGAGCTGAACACTGCCGCCACCGCTTGTCTGAGCGTGGTAGCGGTCGCGCTGCCTGCTGAACGATCGAACCCCTGCGGAGCGCGTCACGAGCGGACGTGACAAGGCCCGAAAGCGCCTCCGGGGGGGAGGGGAGAGACGCTTCCGGGCCCATGTCGTGGATAGAAGGAGCGGGGGGGGGGTGCTCGGAGTTGCTATCCGAAGCTAAAACAACGAGATGTCCGTCCGGTTCCGGACAAGCCGGACAGCTTCCGGAAAAAAGATTCAATCGCGTCCGAGCGCCGCGAAGCTGATCTCGTACGCGCCGACCAACGGGTCGTGGTGGAGCGGCGCGCGCAGTTGGCGGGCGAGACCTTCCATGACGCGCCCATAACGGCTGCTGGTGAGCGAACGCAGCGCCTCGCCCTCGATCAGCGCGCGCGACACGACGCGCAGCGTCGCGCGTTCCACCTGGTCCGCGGCCCGCACGACGATGCGGATCTGCGCCTTGGGATCGCAGCTCATCGCCAGCTCGATGATCTCGGTCGCCAGGAAGGCGATCGCGACGCCGATGTCCTGATTGACCGTGATCGGCTCGACCTCCAGCGTGATGCCCAGCCCGTGCGAGGCGGGCGGGGCGGTGGCGCGGATATTGGCGGCCAGCTCGCCAAACATGGTGCGGACGTTGAGGCCGCGATTTTCCTCCATCTCAGCGAAGTGATTGCGATGCACCACCGCCAGCGCGTCGACGCGGCGCTGGATAGAGGCATAGGCGGCGGTCGCGTCCTCGCTGCGCGACGCGCGGGCGTGGAAGTTGATCAGGCTGGCGATGACCTGGAGGTTGTTCTTTACGCGGTGGTGCACCTCGCGCGTCAGCTTGGTCTGCCGGACCAGCCCCTCGGCCAGCCCCTTCTCGTGGATCGCGACGGTGCGGCTGATCGCGCGGAACGTGTCGCCCAGCTCGCGGATCTCGGCTGCCGGCAGCGGCCCGCTCGCCCGCGGGTCGATCACCTCGCCCGGCGTGAAGCTGGCGACGCTCGAGCGCAGCCGCCGCAGCGGGCGGATCAGCAGCCCGTCGACCACTAGCCACGCGATCGCCGCCGCCGCCGCCCACATCAGTAGCGGCAGCATCAATGCCACGATTAGTGACGAGCTGATCGGCGAGCGCCGGGTGGCCGTGACCAGTTCCAGCCCGCCCATCTCCAGATCGACGCGCAGACGCTCGACCCGCTCGAACGGCCCGGCGCCATCCACCGACGCCAGCGGCAACGTCGCGCCATCCGCCACCAGCGCGCGGCTGAACGGCGTCGAGCGGCTGGCGGGCCGCGCCAGCGCCGCCA
>NZ_CAHJWX010000310.1 GCF_903643065.1 Sphingomonas bacterium
GTCGAGGTGGCACTGAGCGAGGGCGCTACGCTCGTTACGGGCGGGGGGCGCCCCGCCGGGCTGGACAAGGGATTCTTCTTCCAACCGACGCTGTTCGACGACGTCCACAACAGCGATCGCATCGCGCGCGAAGAGGTCTTCGGTCCGGTCGGCGTAGTGATTGGCTATGACGATGACGACGAGGCGATCGCGCTCGCCAATGACAGCGATTTCGGGCTGTCCGGCGGCATTTTTTCCGCCGACGTCGGCCATGCGTATGAAATGGCGCTGCGGTTGCGGACGGGCGGGGTGCAGATCAACGGCGGCGGCGGCCGCATGTCGAGCCATGCCCCGTTCGGCGGCGTCAAGCGCTCAGGCTACGGCCGCGAATATGGGATCGAGGGGTTGAACGAGTTCACGACGATCAAGACGATCAGCTTTCGCGGCGGTTGAACCGCGGGTTCAAATCCGTTCGATGATGATTGCCGGCGCCATGCCGCCCGCCGCGCACATGGTGACGAGCCCGCGCTTGAGGTCGCGGCGTTCTAGCTCGTCGAGGATCGTGCCGATCAGGATCGCCCCGGTCGCACCGATCGGATGGCCGAGCGCGATCGCGCCGCCGTTGACGTTGACCTTGTCGCGGTCGAGCCCGAGATCGCGGATGAACTTCTCGGCGACCACCGCGAACGCCTCGTTGATCTCCCAAAGATCGATGTCATCGACGGTCAGCCCGGCTTTGGCCAATACCTTGCGCGCCGCCGGCACCGGCGCGTTGAGCATCAGCGTAGGATCGTCGCCGACATTGGCAATTGCGACGACCCGGGCTCGCGGCTTCAGCCCATGCGCCTCCGCATAGGTGGGAGAGGCGAGCAGCACCGCCGCAGCGCCATCGACGACGCCCGAGGAGTTGCCGGCATGGTGGACATGCTCGATCGTCAGGTCGGGGAACTTGCGGTTGATCTGCCCGCGAAAGGTCGCGCCGCTTTCGTCGATCGGATAGTCGGCGAGAGCGGCGAAGGCGGGCTTGAGGCTGGCGAGACCCTCGGCCGTCGTTTCAGGCCGCGGATACTCGTCGCGGTCGAGCACGATGGTGCCCGCGTCGTCGCTCACGGGTACGACTGACTTATCAAACCGGCCTTCGTCCATCGCGACCTTGGCGCGGCGTTGGCTCTCCAGGCCGAAGGCGTCGAGATCGGCGCGGCCGATCCCCTCCATCGAGGCGATCGCGTCGCCGCAAACGCCCTGGTGCGATTGCGGGTGCGCGATGTCGAGGCGCGGGTTGCCCGAGCCGATGCCGTAGACCGGCTTGCCGTCGGCCATGTCCTCGGCAACCATCGCGTTCGTCAGCGACATCATTTCGGTGCCGCCGGCGACGACCAGATCCTCCATGCCGCTCATGATCTGCGCGGCGGCGAAGTTGACCGCGGTGATCCCGCCGCCGCAGAAGCGGTCGAGAGTCGTTCCCGAGGCCTTCACGTCATAGCCCGCGTCGAGCGCCGCCATGCGTCCGAGATCGCCGCCCTGCTTGCCGCGCTGGGTGCTGGTCGACCAGATGATATCGTCGACATCGGCGGTATCGAGATGGTTGCGCTCGGCGATCGCCTTCAGCACCGTCGCGGCGAGATGCTGCGGGTGCATGTGTGCGAGTGCGCCCTTGCCGGCCTTGCCGACACCGCGTGGGGTGCGGACGGCGTCGATGATCAGCGCTTCTGGCATGAAGCCTCCGTTTGGCGTTTCCAGAGCTTCCGCGCGTTACGGCAGGAAGCCTGGCGATGAATCTACAGTCTCCGCTGGAACGTCGGAGAGCCGCTGTCAAGACGATACTGATCGATCGCTCAGCACAAGAGACTGAGCGATTTACAACCTCTGGCGCGCGCGATAGGACTGTCCTTGCTGCGGGCCGAGGAAGTGCGCCGAGCTACAAGGAGGGCGGGATGTCGGTTGCTGTATTCACGGGAGGCAACACCGTCACCGGCGTGCTCCGCGAAGCGGCCAACGCTCAGCCAGACAGTATTTTTCTCGACTTTCAAGGCAACTTGTTCACCTATGGTGAAACGCTTAATGCCGCGCAGCGGCTGGCGGCGGGGCTGATCGTGCTCGGCGTGGAACCAGGCGACCGAGTTGTCTCAGTGCTAGACAACAACTTTCAGGCAGTGGTGGCGTGGTTCGGGATCAATCTCGCCGGCGCCGTCTCTGTCCCGGTGAATACCGCTTACAAGGGCGAATTCCTCCGCCACCAGATCGCCGACGCCGGCGCACGGATCGTCATCGCCGAGGAGGATTACGCCGCCCGCGTCGCCGCCGTTGCGGTCGACTTGCCGGCTCTGACCGTGCTGGTGCATCGCGGCGCCGCGCCGGCGGACACGCCCAACTCGCTTGACGTCGAATCGCTCGAGAACGTGATGGGGCCGCAGGCCGGCCACCCGCTGCCGGACCTCACTCCATCCGACTTGGCGATGCTCATCTACACCTCGGGCACCACCGGCCCGTCCAAGGGCTGCATGATCAGTCACGGCTATGCGTGTAATCTCGCCCGGCAGGCGATCATGTGCGGCGACCGACGACCCGACGACATCTACTGGAGCGCGCTGCCGTTATTTCACATGAATGCGACCGCGACCGGCCTGCTTTCAACCGCGATGCTAGGCGGCCGCTCTGTCGTGTATCCGCGCTTCTCGCTCTCAGGGTTCTGGCCGGACATCCTGCGCTCGGGCGCAACCTCAATCGGCCTGCTCGGGTCGATGCACCCGCTGATCGCTGAGGCGCCCGACAGCGAGGAGTCCAAAAAATGTTTCGGCCAAATCCGCGTCGTAGGCGCGGCACCCTTTCCCAAGGACTTGCAGGATAAATGGCGAACCCGCTTCGGCGTCGAAATAATGGGTGCGGGAGGTTATGGCCTGACCGAAGCAGCGATGGTGACGACGGGCCCGCTGGCGACTCGGCTTGATCCCAATTCTTCCGGCCCGATTGCCGAGGATTTCGACGTGATCATCGCCGATGACGACGGCGATCCTGTAGCGCATGGGCAGGCGGGAGAGGTGCTAATCCGTCCAAAGCGGTCGAACGTCATGTTTTCAGGCTATTGGAACCGCCCAGCCGACACACTGAAGGCTATCAAAGATCTCTGGTTCCACTCAGGGGATATCGGTAAGTTCGGAAGTAATGGCGAGTTCTATTTCGTTGATCGCAAAAAGGATTATCTTCGTCGTCGGGGTGAAAACATTTCCAGCTTCGAGATGGAGGCTACCTTCCAGAACCACCCCGACATCATGGATGTCGCGGTGCACGCCGTGTTCTCAGACATGGGCGAGGACGACGTTAAGGTCACCTGCGTGCTGCGCGAGGGCGCGGATTTGACCGAGCAGGCGCTGTGCTTGTGGGCGATCGATCGCGTACCGTATTTCGCCGTCCCGCGCTACATCGAGTTTCGTGACGACCTACCGCGTAACCCGACCGGCAAGGTTCTCAAGTACCGTCTACGAGAAGATGGCTGCACCCCTCAGACCTGGGACCGTGAAAAGCATCATGTTGCACTTGCTAGGCGGTAGGATCACGCGCGATCACGCAGGAGTTGCGAACAGACCAGGAGACCGGGTCTGGAAGGACAATGCATCGAGGAGGTAAGCCGAAG
>NZ_CAHJWX010000311.1 GCF_903643065.1 Sphingomonas bacterium
ATGTCTCGGGCGAGGAGGCGGCGGACCAGGTGCGGTTGCGCGCGCGGCGCCTGGGGCTGGGCAACGCGCCCGTCCAGCTCGCCGCCGCCACCTCGGTGCGCGACATCCTGACCACGCTGGCGACCGGGCCGGCGCCGGCGCTGCTGGTGATCGACTCGATCCAGACGATGCACTCGGACCTGATCGAGGGCGCCCCCGGCACGGTCAGCCAGGTGCGCGCCTCGGCGGGGGAGCTGATCCGCTTCGCCAAGGAGCGCGGCAGCGCGGTGGTGCTGGTCGGCCACGTCACCAAGGACGGCAGCATCGCGGGGCCCCGCGTGCTGGAGCACATGGTCGACACCGTGCTCTCGTTCGAGGGCGAGCGATCGCATCAATATCGTATCCTGCGCGCGATAAAGAACCGTTTTGGAGGAACCGACGAGATCGGCGTCTTCGCGATGGAGACGGAGGGGCTGACGGAGGTCGCCAACCCGTCGGCGCTGTTCCTGACGCATCGCGATGAGGGCGTGACGGGGGCGACCGTGTTCCCGGCGCTGGAGGGCACGCGACCGGTGCTGGTCGAGATCCAGGCGCTGGTGGTGCGGCTCGCGTCGGGCGCGACGCCCCGGCGCGCGGTGGTGGGGTGGGATTCGGGGCGGCTGGCGATGGTGCTGGCGGTGCTGGAGGCGCGCTGCGGCCTCAGCTTCTCGGCCTGCGAGGTCTATCTCAACGTCGCGGGCGGCTATCGCGTGCAGGATCCGGCGGCCGACCTGGCGGTGGCGGCGGCGCTGGTCTCCGCGCTGTCGGAGCGCCCGGTGCCGGCCGACGCGGTCGCGTTCGGCGAGATCGCGCTGTCGGGCGAGCTGCGCCCGGTCGCGCACGCGCCGTTGCGCCTCAAGGAATCGGGCAAGCTCGGCTTCGAGCGCGCGTTGCTTCCCGCCGGCGCGGGGGGCGACGCGGCGGGACTGCGCATCAGTGGATTCCGGACGCTCGCGCAGGTCGTCGACCATCTGCTCGGCCGGGGATGACGCCGGCCCGATAACATAGCTTAACATGAATTAGTAAATATTTGCCCGGATCGGCTGGAAGGCATAGCATCCGCGCACAATGGAGAGGGCAGTCAGGCTCAGCCCGCGCCAGCGCCAGGTGCTGGAGCTGTATTGGACGCGGCGTGCCACCTCCAAGGAGATCGCGCGCGAGCTGTGCATCGCGCGGTCCACGGTGGACGGCTATTTCGCCGAGGCGCTGGAGGCGCTGGACGCGAAGGACCGGCGCGAGGCGGCGCTGCTCGTCTTCGGGCCGGCCCCGCTGTTGCTGCTGCCCATCTGTGAACCGCCCCCTGCCGCGATAGGGGATATGCCGGCGCGGGTATCGCCACCGCCGACCTGGACGCGATGGGTGCCGCTCCGAACAGGAGCACACAATGACCTTTCCATTCCCGCCCGTCTCGTCGCCATCCTCGCTCTCGCGTTTGTTCTCGCCATCGGCTTCGGCGCCTTCGCTGGCGGCGTCCGCGCCGTCAGCGACCTTCTCCGCTGAACCGGATCCGCGCGACCAAGCAATCGCTACGATGGTCGGCGCGCTGCACCGCTGCGAGCGGCTCGCGGCCGAGCTGTACGCCGAGCAGGGCCGGCTGGCGCAGGCGGCGATCGCGGCCGAGACGCAGCTCGGCCTGTCCGCCGTCGCCGGCCAGCTGATCCTCCACGAACTGGGCGAAGCGCAGGGCCATGCGGTGCGCGCGCGCGGCCATCTGGTGGCAGGGCACCGCCAGCTGGAGCGGCTGGGCAAGCGGATGGGACTGGATGTCGAGATGTTCGGCGACTCGGGCAAGCCGCCTGCGGAAGACGGCCTCAGGCCGGCGTTGGGAGCGGACACGCGACCGATCGTCGGCTAATGATGCCCGATGCCCACCTCTGTCTTCGTTTTCTGGATCGTTCGGTCGCTCCTGTTCATATCGGCGGCGGCCGTGACCTGCGGTTTTGCGTTCCGGAACGGTGGCCAGCCGGAACGCATCGTCGCCTGGCTGGTCGTGATCGCGGTCGGGATCACGACGGTCCTGCCGCGTCCGCACTTTGCCACCATCGTCTGGCCGTTGCTCGTCGCGGACGGCGTCATGCTCATCGGGCTGGTGCTGGTGGCGGCGTGGGCCGATCGGTTCTGGCCGCTTTACGTCGCCGCGGTCCAGCTGCTCGCGGTCACTCTTCACGGCGTCCGCGCCTACGACCCGACGATCCTGCCGGATGTCTACGCGCGGTTGGGCGGCCTGCTGGCCTATCCGGTCCTTGTCATCCTCGCGATCGGCACCTGGCGCCATCGCCGCCGCGCGCCGGGGTTCGACTGGTCGTGGCAGGTGCGGCGTGAGCGCGCCCTCGCTGGGGCGGCTGGCGGATGAGCTGGAACAGGTCGCGCGCGTGCTGCGCGACCATGGCGAGGTCGCGATGCTCAGGCCGATATCGGCCGGCGCGGCTCGGCAGCCGCCGCCCGGCGGCGAGCTGGCGATGCGGCTCTACCGTGAACGCCGCCGGCGCGATGCCGCCTTCGAGAGCACGGGGCTGGCGATGGCGGAGCCGAGCTGGGACATGCTGCTGCTTCTCTATGCCATGCAGGATGGTGACCGGCCGCTCACCGCGTCCAACGTCGCCGAAGCGGGCGGCAATGCCTCCACCACCGGGCTGCGGCACCTCGATCAGCTCGAACGCGCCGGGCTGATCGAGCGGACCAGCGATTCCGCGGATCGCCGCCGCACGCTGGTCAACCTGTCCGATCGGGGCCTGACGCTGATGCGGCTGGTATTGGAGGGGATGGCGATCGACCGCGACGAGGGCGCGCGCGGCGGCGCCGGCGTCCGGGCGGCGGCGCGGGGGTAGCATCGCGGGTTCAGGGTGCGTATGCCGGGCCATGGGTCTGACCGCGCTCGACATCCTCGTGCTCCTGGGCGTCGGCGGCGCGGCGGCGCTGGGCTTGGCGCGCGGGTTCGTGACGGAGGTGCTGGCCCTGTTCGCCTGGGTGGCGGCGGTGGTGGTGCTCAAGCTCGCCCACGCCCCGCTCACCCAGGCGCTCGCCGGCGTGATCGGCACCGTCCCCGGCGCGGCGGTGCTGGCGTTCGCAATGCTCACCGGCGTCACCTATCTCGCCGGGCGCTGGGTCGCGCGCGCCCTGGGCAAGCGGACGCGGACCTCCGTGCTGGGCCCGGTCGACCGCGCGCTCGGCCTGGGCTTTGGCGCGATCAAGGGGCTGATCCTCGCCAGCCTCGCCTTCATGCTGGTGGCGCTGGTGGTCGATACCGCGCGCGGCGGGGCGCGGCGGCGGCCCGAGTGGATGATCCACTCCCGCACCTACCCGCTGCTCGACGCGACCAGCGCCGGCATCGCCGACCTCCTGGACCGGCGCCGCCATGGCGACCCGCTCTGGGGTCCGCGCGACAACGAAAGCGTGCAATCGTGACGACGCTGTACACCACCGATATCCTGCGCCTCGCGGCGTCGATCCCGCATCACGCGCGCCTGCCGCACGCGCAGGCGACCGCCGAGAAACGCTCGCCCGTGTGCGGCAGCCGCGTCACGGTGGACGTCGGCCTCGGCCCCGACGGGCGGGTCGCGGACGTCGGCCTGCTGGTCCGCGCCTGCG
>NZ_CAHJWX010000312.1 GCF_903643065.1 Sphingomonas bacterium
CACGCCGGCCTGGGTGCCCCCGCCGGAACCGCTGAGCGAGTTCGAGCACCCGGCCGCAGTTGTTCGAGCAGCCTCGGATCTCAGAAGGAGGTCACACACCACGCTATGGATAGCGGTCGTGTGCAGGTCGGAAATGCGAGTGCAATCAATGCTGTAGCAGCGTAGCAGTATCGCTACGCGGCAGCCCGAAGCTGGTGCGGGACGTGCTACGCCGGTGCTACGGTGCTACAGGACGGTCTTCCTGCTTCTCGTTCTGCAACGGAAGCAGGGTAATATCGACGTCGTCGGGAAAAGCATCGTCGGCGTCGAGTGGCTCGAGCATGCGCAGGATGGCGAGCAGGTCCGGCCTGGGATCTGCCATGGCTTGGCGCGGATCATCGTCGTCTTGGGTCGGTGTCCTGCTCCTCGTCACTGCTCGGGCGGGCGGGTGATCCATAGTCGCCTGTCGAATAGAAAGACCAGCACGACTATCCCGGACAGCGTCGCCGCAACGTAGCAGACGCGGGCGGGCAGGTTCAGGTCGAGCCATAGCTCGGCGAGCAGGCCTGCCATGGCCAGCAGGACGGTCAACAGCGTCAGCCCGATAACCACCTGCCGGTTGCGATGCCGCACTGTCACGCGGCGCGCGTTAGTCTTCAGCCGCGTCTCCCAGACTTTCTCCGACCGCTTTGTCACGCTTTCCCCCTGCCGATTGCCCGAAGCGTGCGCCGCAGCCGCTTGCGGTTCGCCTCGTCCTCGGTCGGATCGTCGTCAAACAGGTCGCGGACGAGCTCGACAATGACCCGGGCATCGACGGGCTCGGCGCCGACTTCTGTGCCGACTTGCGTGCTGGCGGCCTCGACATCGCGCGCGATCCGGTCGAACCGGTCCCAGTCGGTCGGAGTATGGCGTGTAGGCGGTGTAAGATCCTCGCCCATGACGATCCACTCGGGATCAACGCCGTAAAGCCTTCTCAGCTTGGCCAGCACGCTGATAGACGGCTCAGCCGCGTTCTGCTCCCAGTTGATGACCGCGCGCCGCGAGTAGCCCAGCGCCTCGCCGAACGCGGCCTGCGCCAACCCCGCGCGCACGCGTACTGCCTTCAAGCGTTCGCCGATGCTCGACACGGTTGACACAGCCTGCTTACATCCTGTGTAGTACGCTGCACACAAGGTGCTTCGTCAGGCGTACCGCGATGAAAGCGCGCGCGCAACGGCGACGGGCGCCAGAGGCGGGAGGCTTGATCCAATGGCGCAGATCAACGCGCGCATACCCGACGAGGTCGCGGCAGCACTCGACCGCTGGGCATCCGAATCCGGCGTCGAGCGTGCCACGCTGGTGCGGGATGTGTTGAGCGAAGCCGTGACGGCGCGGGGTCAGGGTAGGGCGAGCTTTGAACGTCCGGAGACGGTCGACCCTGCTGACGTGCAGCGCCTGATCGTGGATGTTCGAGGTTTGAAGATGGAGCTCGCGCGCGTGCTCGAGCAGAATGCCAAGCGCGACGCTGCACTGGTGAAGAGTGCCAGGGCGGACAGCGTCGGGGTCAGCGAGGCGCGCACCGCGATCGTCTCCCGGCTGGTCGCGGAGTTGCAGCAGGTCCGCGACGCCGTCCTGGACGCGACCGCGAAGCTTTCGGCCGAGCAGGCCACCGCGCTGGCCGCATCCCCAGCGCTCGCCGCCGTGGTGTCGGCCGTCAACGCCCAGGCCAAGGTGCTGCGTGAGTACATGGCAAAGGCCGATCGCTGGTTCGAGCAGCCGCGCACCCAGGTCCGCTACACCGTCTGGGACCGCGACTGGTCGGGGCGCAGAGTGGGGGCGACGCTGGTCGGTATCTGGTCGCTCTGCGTCGCCAGCTACTTCTTCCTGGCGATGCTGCTGCCGGGACCGTGGCTGGCGGTGCGTTCGGCTAACACCCTGCTGGGCGGCGGGGACCAAGCGGTCTGCGCTCTCGTAAATTACCGGCTGGCGACCGATAGCTGCCGGACGCAGTTCGAGGGCCGGCCGGGCAGGATGGTGGTACGGGCGATGCCCGGCGCGCCGGAGGGCAAGCTGTGATCTCGGTCGCGGCGGTCGGTTCGGCCTCCGACGCAGCCGGCTATTACGCGCGCGACAACTATTACACTGTGGATCAGGCGGAGGGTGCCAGCACCTGGGCAGGCGAGGGGGCGGCTGAGCTTGGCCTGTCCGGACCGGTCGATGCGGAGCAATTCGAGAAGGTGCTCGCCGGCGAGCTGCCGAACGGCGTCGTGCTCGACGCCAAGCGCGGGGAGCACCGGGCGGGCTGGGATGTCACCATGTCGGTGCCCAAGTCGGTGTCGATCCTGGCGCTGGTGGGCGGGGATGTTCGGCTGGTGGTCGCGGTGCGCGAGGCGGCCGCGGTCACGCTCGCCTGGGTGGAAGCCAACATCGCGGAAGGGCGGGTCTGGAACGGCAAGGGACAGGTGCCGGAGGCGACCGGCCGGTTCGTCGCCGCTACCTTCCTCCATGACGTAAACCGGAGCGGCGAGCCGCAGCTGCACGTCCACAACGTCGTCGCCAACGCGACCCGCACCGCTGATGGCAAATGGCGCGCGCTGCACGCGGATCAGCTGTACGAACGTCAGCACGTCATGGATGCGGTGTTCCTGTCCGCGTTGCGCAGCCGGATCGAGACGCTCGGCTTCGCCACCATCCCCCGGCATGACGGCCGGAACGGCGCCTTCGAAATCGCGGGCGTGTCGCGCGATGTGGTGGAAGCATTCTCTGCCCGCTCGGCGCAGATCGACGCGTACATCAAGGAGCGCGGGCTGGAGAACACGCTGCAGGCGCGGGAGATCGCGGCACTGGCGACCCGCGACCCCAAGTCGTCCGAGATCGCGCCGGCGCAGCGCGCGGAAGGGTGGCGGCTGCTGGTGGCGACGAAGGGGCTAAATCCGGTAGCGCTGGTGGAGGACGCGCTGGCACAGGCAGGGCGGTGTGAGACGGTGTGGACGCGCGCGATGCGTGGCGTGCGCGGGATAGGCGAGCGCGGGATCGCCATCGCGGGCCGCATGGGGCTGACCCCGTGCGACGGCGACCCACTCGTGCCCGAGCGTCTCGGGCGGCTGAACTCGACCGCCTATGCCGCGGCGCAGGCGGTCGCGTCCGCGGTGCGCGACTTGGGCGAGCGCGAGGCGGCGTTCGACCGGCTGGAGCTGATCCGCGAAAGCCTGTCGCGAGGCGGGCCGGTGACGGTCGCCGACGTCGAAGCCCGGTTGGCGCTGTTGCAGGAAAAAAAGGGCCTGCTGCTCGGTGACGGCGACCGCATGGTGACCACCCGGGGAGCCGTGCAGCTCGAGCAGGCGTATCTCGCCGCGGTCGGAGCGGGGCAGGGGCGCTCGGCTCCGATCGTGCCCGTTATCGACGCCGCGTCGCGTGCGCAGGAGGCGGCGCGCGAGTTGGGCCTGCGCCGGCTCAACCCCGGCCAGCAGGCAGCAGCAGTGTTGGTGCTGTCCTCGTCGGACCGGGTGGTCAACGTCCAGGGTGGGGCCGGGCGCGGCAAGTCGGCGGCGCTGGCCCCGATCGTCAGCATCGCGAGAGCCGAGGGACGTGCCGTGCTCGGCCTCGCGCTGGCGAGCCGAACC
>NZ_CAHJWX010000313.1 GCF_903643065.1 Sphingomonas bacterium
CCGCCGGCAGCGGGCGGCCGCGCGTGCGGCGCATCGCGGCGTCGAGATCCGCTTCCCACCATTGGTTGAGCGCGCCCGCCGCGCCCGCGCCCATCGCGATGCACAGCACGGCGGTGAACCCCAGCACCGGATCGGGCCGCCCGGGCGCCGCGAGCAGGCCGCACAGGCCGGTGAACACCACCAGCGTCATCACGCGCGGCTTGGTCAGCGCCAGAAAGTCGCGCCAGTCGGCGGGGAGGACGGGGGCGGCGGTGGCCATCGCGTCGCATATAGGGGCGCGGGCCGACGGGGGAAAGCGGCGCGCGGGCTGGCGACCGACTCGGGTCGGCGGCGTCAGCCCTCGTCGGGCGCGCTCGCGAAGAAATGGGCGACGACGCTCTTGGCGAGGCGCGCGGGGCGCAGCGTTTCGGCGTCGAGGCTGCACCAGCTCGACTTGATCTCGGCTAGCACCTCGTCGCCGCGCCGGATCACCGTATCGAAGAAGGCGCGCGCGCCCTGCACGCGTTCGAGCAGCACGGTGGCGATCACGTCGTCGCCCAGGAAGGTGGGCTTGCGATAGGTGATCTCATGCTTGAGCGCGACCCAGAGGTGCGCGGCGACCGCGTCCGGCGGGGCCAGACCGCGCCAGTGGCTGAGCACCGCGTCCTGTACCCAGCCCAGATAGCGGGCGTTGTTGACGTGGCCCATGAAGTCGATGTCAGCGGGATCGACGCCGATCGGATACAGATGCGGGACGGCGCTGGTCACGAACGCCTTCATAGCATGACACGATCGTCAGGCGCTAACGCAAATCAGAGAAGGCGACCACGAGGCGCTCCAGCTTTCCCCGGAGCGCCCGTGACTTAGTGGTTGTGGGCGTCGCCGCCGTCGATCACCGGCAGCGTCTCGAACTGGTGGTACGGCGGCGGGCTGGACAGCGTCCATTCCAGCGTCGTCGCGCCCTCGCCCCAGGGATTGTCGCCCGCCTTGGGCCCGAAGAACAGCGAATAGGCGACGTTGCCGAAGAAGATGATCATCGACCCGGCCATGATCTCATAGCCGTGCGAGGCGATCGCGTTCCAATAGGCGAGCCCGTCGGTATAGTCGGGCATGCGGCGCGGCTCACCCTGCAGTCCCAGGAAATGCATCGGCATGAAGAGCACGTTGACGCCCAGGAAGAAGATCCAGAAATGCGCCTGGCCCGCCACCTCGTTGAGCATGCGCCCGGACATCTTGGGGAACCAGTAGGTGAAGCCCGCGAACAGCGAGAACACCGCGCCCAGCGACAGCACGTAGTGGAAATGCGCGACGACGTAATAGGTGTCCTGCATGTAATCGTCGACGCCGCCGTTGGCGAGGACGACGCCGGTCACGCCACCGACGGTGAACATGAAGATGAAGCCGATCGCCCAGATCATCGGCGTCTTGAAGGTGATCGACCCGCCCCACATCGTCGCGATCCACGAGAAGATCTTGATGCCGGTCGGCACCGCGATCACCATGGTCGCGGCGGTGAAGTACATCTTGGTGTTCACCGACAGGCCGGTGGTGAACATATGGTGCGCCCAGACGACGAAGCCGACCACGCCGATCGCGACCATGGCATAGGCCATGCCGAGATAGCCGAAGACGGGCTTGCGGCTGAAGGTCGCGATCACCTGGCTGACGATGCCGAAGCCGGGCAGGATCATGATGTACACTTCGGGATGGCCGAAGAACCAGAACAGATGCTGGTACAGGATCGGATCGCCGCCGCCCGCCGGATCGAAGAAGGTGGTGCCGAAATTTCGGTCGGTCAGCAACATGGTGATCGCGGCGGCGAGCACCGGCAGCGCGAGCAGCAGCAGGAAGGCGGTGACGAGCACCGACCAGACGAACAGCGGCATCTTGTGCAGCGTCATGCCCGGCGCGCGCATGTTGAAGATCGTCGTGATGAAGTTGATCGCGCCCAGGATCGAGCTGGCGCCCGCGAGGTGTAGCGACAGGATCGCCATGTCCGTGGACGGCCCCGGCTCGCCATAGGTCGACAGCGGGGCATAGAGCGTCCAGCCGTTGCCCGCGCCGCCGAAGAAGGGCGAGGCGAGCAGCAGGCTGAACGACGGCACCAGCAGCCAGAAGCTGACATTGTTCATGCGCGGGAACGCCATATCGGGCGCGCCGATCATGATCGGGATGAACCAGTTGCCGAAGCCGCCGATCATCGCGGGCATGACCATGAAGAACACCATGATCAGGCCGTGCGCGGTGATGAGCACGTTCCACAGGTGGAGCGAATGGTCGAGGCCCTGCTCGCCGCCGGGCAGGTACGACGCCCAGGTGCCCAGATACTGGATGCCCGGCTGCGCCAGCTCGGCGCGCATCAGCCCGGAGATCGCGCCGCCGATGATCCCCGCGACGATCGCGAAGATCAGGTACAGCGTGCCGATGTCCTTGTGATTGGTGGACATGAACCAGCGGGCGAAGAAGCCGGGCTTGTGGTCTGTGTCGCCATGATGTTCCTGCGCGCCCTGCGGCACGAAGGCGGAGGCGAACGGGCCGTTCGGGCGGAGGGCGGTATCGGTCATGGCGATCAGATTCCGGGGTTGCCGGGGCCGGACGGGTTGCCCGTAGCGCCCTGATTGGTCGTGGGGGTCACCGTCGCCGGGTTCGGCCCGGCGGGCGGCACCTTGAAGCTGTCGGCCGGCGCCGGCTTCGCGCCGGCGGCGCCGGGCTGCGGGATGACCTTGTCGGACGGCTGGCCGCTGGCGAGGTGGCCGCCCTTGGCGAGGATCCACTGCTTGAACACCGCCGGGCTCACCGCCTCCACCGCGATCGGCATGTAGCCGTGGCGCGCACCGCACAGTTCGGAACACTGGCCGAAATACAGGCCGGGCTTCTCGACGGTGAAGCTCGTCTCGTTGAGCCGGCCGGGCACCGCGTCGAGCTTGAGCCAAAAGGCGGGCACCGCCCAGGAATGGATCACGTCGGCGGACGTGGTGATCAGCCGGATCGGCACGCCGACCGGGAGCACGACGCGGTTGTCGACCGCCAGCAGCCGGGGACCATCGGCGGCCGTGCGCAGCCGATCACCGGCGGCGGGCGCCTGATCCTTGTCGCGCAGCAGGTTGGAGGTGATCTCGAAATCGCCGAAATCGGGGTAGTTATACGTCCAATACCATTGGTTGCCCGTGACCTTGAGCGTCACCGCGCCGGCGGGCGCCGGCTTGAACTGCGACTGGAGCAGGTGGATCGAGGGCACCGCGATCATCACCAGCATGACGACGGGGATCAGCGTCCAGGCGACCTCGATCGCGGTGTTGTGGCTGGTCCGCGACGGGATCGGGTTCGCCGACGCCCGGAAGCGGCCGACCACGACCACCAGCAACAGCAGCACGAAGGCGGAGATGGCGGTGATGACGGGGAACAGGATCGAATTGTGAAACCAGCGCGCGAAATTGCCGTTGCGCGTCACCTGCTGCTGGATGCCGATCACGCCGCTGTTGGGGTGGCCGATCACCGGATCGACCGCCATGACGGGCGCGCCGTCCTGCGCCAGCAGCGGCGAGGCGGGGGCGGCGGGCGGCGTCGCGGCGACGGTGGTGGGCGCGGTGTTGGTC
>NZ_CAHJWX010000314.1 GCF_903643065.1 Sphingomonas bacterium
GGCTCGGCTAGCCCCTCCCCTTCAGGGGAGGGGTTGGGGTGGGGCGTGTGTCCGGGCGCCTCCTCCCGATCGAGACGGCCCACCCCGGCCCGTCCCCTGAGCCGCAGGCGAGCGTAGCTCTACTGGAGGGGTGAACCAGCCCACCAAGCGCCTCCCCGGCGAACGCCGGAGCCCAGTGTCGGCGCAAGCCGCCGACCGGCGGCACCGCGACGTTCTGCCGATCCGGCTGGACCCCCGCCTTCGCCGAGTCGATCGTATAGTGTGCAAACACGGCTGGTCCGATGTTCGCATCTGCCCAGCAACAGCAGCGGCTTAGTCGCTCTCAAATCAGACGTTCACTCATCGGTGTACTTCACCGCTACGTTCTCATTCTACCGCGTGCGAAACTAGCAGAATTGCTTATGAGAATGCTGCTAGCAAATGCGAGCCCAATGATCAGATTAGCTGCAGCGCCGTCTGCGCCGGGCGGCGCCGAAGCCAGCCACCGATCATGAATAAGCCCGTCAGCATCACCGCCCAACTCGCTGGCTCGGGCACACTTGCGGTGTTGGTCGTGCGCAGGAGCGGGGTGAAGGTTACTTCGGTGCCGCCAGCTTGCCCAGGGCTAACATAGAATTGGAAGCTATCGGACACGAACTGCGTGCCTGGCAGGAACGTCCCAGACTCGGTGAAATCGCTCATGCCGGAGAAATAATCGATGCCGTTGGCAAGCGCGCCCAGATAGTAGGTCCCGTTACTGCCCGGGGCGAGGCCCACCGTCGCGAGCGTGTACGCAACGCCGTTCACCGTGCCGTCGAAGGCGGACAGCTTGAACATGCCATTCGCTTCGGTGACGGTGAAGGTGCCCGATGTCCGGCTGCCGCCCGAGAATCTGTAGCTGTAACTCTCGCCCGGCTGAACGGCGTTGATGCTGATCCCTCCCGCGAGGCCTGGGCTGAGATAATATTCGAAGGAGTCGTTGAACGGTCCCGTTCCCGGCATGAACGCTCCTGACTCGCTGAAGTCGTTCGAACCCGTGAAATAGTCGATGCCGTTCGCCAGCGCCCCCAAATAATAAGAGCCATTGCCGCCGGGCGCCAAGCCGACGGTCGATGTATCATAAGATACGCCGTTGACCTCGCCTATG
This sequence comes from Sphingomonas bacterium, assembly GCF_903643065.1. Classification (GTDB taxonomy): domain Bacteria; phylum Pseudomonadota; class Alphaproteobacteria; order Sphingomonadales; family Sphingomonadaceae; genus Sphingomonas. The sequence continues at coordinate 1,127 of NZ_CAHJWX010000314.1, forward strand.
AAAGACGAAAGAGTGTATGAGCCATTATCTTCCTTGACCGTAAAGGCGCCAGACGTTCGTTTCGGATCATCACTGGTGTAGGTATAGGCATAACTCTGGTTCGGCACCGTGAAGTTGACGCTGGTTCCACTCGCTTCACCTGACTTATTATAATACTGAAACGTATCACTGAAGGGACCATTGCCCGGCAGGAAGGCACCGGACTCGGTGAAGTCGTTGGCGCCTCTAAAATAGTCGATGCCGTTCGCCAGCGCGCCCAGATAATAGTAACCGTTGCTGCCGGTGGCGAGACCGACGGTGGCGGTCGTGTATGAGACGCCGTTCACCGTGCCGGCGAACTGCGAAAGATTGTACGTCCCGCCGGTGTTGGTGACGGTGAACGATCCGGCGGTGCCAACCGCCGTGCCCAAATAATTGTACGTGTAGCTCTGCGCCGAAGCCGCCGCTCCGCCGAGCGTGGCAAGCGCGCCACCCGCGAAAAATCCCATTCTGGTAGCAAGCCGCAACCGCCAGAACCGTACCATATTTCCCCCGTGCCGCCCTGCGTCGGATACGTTTACGCTGCGACCATAGGAAGCGCCAAAATTCTTCGCCAGCGCTTTCCGCAGGCGGACGTAGTCACCGGCGCGATCAGGTCCTGCTTGTTCACACATGATCGTCTTCGCCGGGAAGCACATTGCTTCAGCTTGGCTTGGCTCCCCAACACCTAGCCACCATCCCCCGAACCCGCCGCCCCCTCGCCCCGCGCGGCGATCAGCGGCATGCTGACCTCGATCCAGTCCGCCAGCGCGCGCACCCGCGCCTCCGCCTCGCGCCCGAGCGGCGTCAGGCTGTAGTCCACATGCGGCGGGACGGCCGCGCGGGCGACGCGGTCGACCAGGCCGTCGCCCTCCAGCCAGTGCAGCGTCTGCGCCAGCATCCGCTCGCTGACGCCCCCCACCGCGCGGCGCAGCTCGCCGAACCGGCGCGTGCCCTGCCCCAGCGCGATCAGCACCAGCACGCCCCAGCGGCTGGTAACGTGCCGCAACACCTCGCGCGACGGGCAGTCCGCCGCCATCAGGTCGCCGCGCAGCAGCTTGTCCGACAGCGAGGCGGGGGCGGGCCGGTTATTCTTCATCCTTACGCCGATGTGGGTACTTACGAACGGTAAGCAAGCGACTATCTGCCCGCCATCACCACAGGAGACCGACCATGACCATTGCAGTCACCGGCGCGAGCGGACAGCTCGGCCGCCTCGCCCTCGCCGCGCTCCAGTCGCGCATTCCGGCCGACCGGATCGTGGCGCTGGCCCGCGATCCCGCCAAGCTCGCCGACGCCGGCGTGGCGGCCCGCGCGTTCGACTATGACCGGCCCGAAGCGCTCGCGCCCGCGCTGGCCGGGGTGGAGACGCTGGTGCTGATCTCCTCGACGGAGGTCGACCGGCGCATCGCGCAGCATCGCGCGGTGATCGCCGCCGCCCGGGATGCCGACGTGTCCCGCATCCTCTACACCAGCCTGCTCCACGCCGACACGTCGCCGCTGTCGCTGGCGGAATCGCACTTGGCCGCCGAGGCCGATCTGCGCGCCTCGGGCCTGGGCTTCACCGTGCTGCGCAACGGCTGGTACAACGAGAATTACTTGCCCTCGATCCCGGCCGCGCTCGATCGGGGCGCGTTCGTCGGCGGCTCGGGCGACGGCCGCATCTCGGCCGCCGCGCGCGCCGACTATGCCGAGGCGATCGCCGCCGTGGCGACGGGCGATGGCCATGACGGCCGCACCTATGAGCTGGCGGGCGACGACGCCTTCACCCTCACCGAGCTCGCCGCCGAGCTGTCCCGCGCGACCGGCCGCGACATCCCCTATCGGAACCTGCCGGAGCCCGATTATGCCGCCGCGCTCGCCGCCAACGGCCTGCCAGAGGGCTTCGCGCGGATGATCGCGAGCTGGGAAGGCGGCATCGCCGGGGGCGCGCTGTTCGACGACGGGCGCCAGCTTTCCGGCTTGATCGGCCGCCCGACCACGCCGATGGCCGCGACGATCGCAGCCGAAGCGGCATAGGCGCGGACGAAGGACTCCAACACCGTGCAGACCCCAGACCCCGCCGCGCGGCGCTTTTCCGCCAACATCGTCCACGCCGCGCTCGCGCTCGGCGGGTTCGCGATCGGCACCACCGAGTTCGCGACGATGAGCCTGCTTCCCGCCTTCAGCCGGGGGCTGGGTGTCGACGCGCCCACCGGCGGCCATGTCATCAGCGCCTATGCGCTGGGCGTGGTCGTCGGCGCGCCCGTGCTCGCCGTCGTCGCCGCGCGGATGAGCCGGCGCACGCTGCTCGTCGTGCTGATGGCGTGGTTCGCGCTGGCGAACGGGCTCAGCGCGCTCGCGCCCAGCTTCGGCGCGCTGCTCGTGCTGCGCTTCCTGTCGGGCGTGCCGCACGGCGCCTATTTCGGCATCGCCGCGCTGGTCGCCGCC
>NZ_CAHJWX010000315.1 GCF_903643065.1 Sphingomonas bacterium
CCAGCCGCTGGAGGACGCGGCGGCGATCCGGCTGCTCAATCAGCCGCAACGCGGCGGCGCCGACGTGTCGGGATCGATCGCGGTGCCCGAGACGGCCGAGCTGCAGCAGCTGACGCTCGACGCGCAGGCGGGCTGGGCGCGGTCGATCGCGCTGCTCGCGCTGGGCGACACGCGGGGCGCGCAGGCGGCGCTGGATCGGGCGCTCGTCTCCTATCGCCCGCTGGTGAACGAGCGGATCGACCAGCGGCTGGTGCTGTGGCTGGGGGCGCAGCTCAACCGCCAGCAGGGCCGGCTGCAGGCGCGCGCCAAGGCTTATCCGGCGGCGATCGCCTCCTTCGATCGCGCGCTGGTCGAGTTGCGGCGCAGCGCTCTGGAGACGAACGGCACCGGCACCGAGCCGTCGATCGCGGAAGCGTCGCTGGAACGTGCGAGCATCATCGCCGAACAGGGTGGCGATCCGGCGAAGATACGCCACGAATATGACCTGGCGATCGACGCGATCATCGACGCCAATCAGGGCGGCGGCAGCACGGTGCTGCCGATCGGGGTGGAGCGGTATCTTGACCTGCTCGTCGCCGAGGCCGACAAGGCGCCGTCGCCCGACACGTTCGACCGCTTCTTTCGGGCCGTGCAGGCGGTGGGCGAGCCCGCCGTGGCGCGCCAGCTCAACCAGTTGCAGGCGGTGGTGACGAGCGATCCCGCGATCGGGGTCAAGGTGCGCGACCGCGCCGAGCTGGAGCGCGACATCACCCGGCTGCGCTATGACATCGCCGCCGCCGCGCAGGCGGGGCAGCCGACCGCCGACCTGGACCGCCAGCGGGCGGGGGCGGAGGCCAGGCTGTTGCAATTGGACGCCGAGCTGGGCGCGTCCGCCAAATACCGCACCATCGACGATCGCCCCGCGACGATCGCCGACCTGCGTCAGGCGCTGCGGCCCGGCGAGGGCTTCCTCAAGATCATTGAGCTGAACCGGCGCGCTTATGGGCTGTACATCGATGCCGACCGGACCTGGATCTACCCGGTGCAGCTGCCCAAGGCGGCGCTGGATGGGCTCGCCGCCGGCGTGCGCGCGTCGATCGATGGCAAGTTGCCCGATCATCTCGTGCCGTTCGACGTGGCGGGCGCCTATGGCCTGTTCGGGCTGCTCACCGGGCCGGCGATGACGGCGGTGCTGAAGGCGAACGCGCTGGTCGTCGACCCGGCCGGTCCCTTGCAGAACCTGCCGGCGGGCGTGCTCGTCACCGACCGCCGGAGCGTGGACGCCTATGCGGCGAGCGCCAAGGCGGCGCCGTTCGACTTCAGCCACGTATCGTTCCTCGCCGCGCACGCGACGATCTCGACCGCCGTGTCGCCGCGTTCGTTCCTGGTCGCGCGCGCGCTGCCGCCGTCCACCGCGAAACAGGCCTTTCTGGGACTGGGCGAACACGCGCCCCCCGCGACCGACGGCGCGCCGCGCCAGGTCAGCGTCGGCTTCGGCTGCACCGTTGCGTTTGCGACGCTGGCCGGCTTCGAGCGCCAGCTCCCGCCGATCAACCGCAAGGAACTGGCGATCGCGTCGCAGGCGCTGGGCGTGCCGAACGCGCCGGAGGTGGTGGGGGCGGCCTTTACCGACACCGCCGTCGAGGCGCGCACCGACCTCGCCGATTTCGAGGTGATCCACTTCGCCACCCACGGGCTGGAGGAGGGCGTGTGGGGCTGCACCAAGTCGCCGCCCGCGCTCGTCACCTCGTTCGGCGACGAGGGATCGGACGGGCTGCTCAGCTTTTCGGAGATCGCGCGGCTGCGGCTCGACGCCAACCTCGTCGTGCTGTCGGCCTGCGACACGGCCTCGGGCGTGAAGGACGAGGCGCTGGCGCGGCAATCGGGCCAGGAGGAGGCGGGCTCGACGCTGGAGGGCCTGGTGCGCGCGTTCCTGACGGCGAACAGCCGCGCGGTGCTGGCGACCTTGTGGCCGGTATCGGCGGGCGGCGAAACCGACGACTTCATCAGGCGGTTCTACGGCGTCGCGCGCCAGCGGACGATCGGCGGCTCGCTCCAGACCGCGCAACAGGCGCTGATGGCCAATCCGGATTATTCGCATCCCTTTTATTGGGGGCCGTATTTCGTGGTCGGCGACTCGACCAAGATGATGCTGTCCACGCCGGCGAAACAGGCGGGGACGGGCGCGGGCGGGCAGGTGGCGGCGCGTTGAGCGTCCGCCCGTCGCGCGCGTGTTGCGGCGGCCCCGCGCGCCGGGCAGCCTGAGCGGGCAAAAGGGGAGGAGAACCGTCATGGGACAACCAGCGGCCCGGCTGGGCGACATGCATGTCTGTCCGATGGTCACTCCCGGCGTGCCGCCGGTGCCGCATGTCGGCGGGCCCATCCTGCCGCCCTGTTCGGTGACGGTGTTGACCGGCATGATCCCGCAGGCGCGCATCACCGACATGTGCGTGTGCGTCGGTCCGCCGGACACGATCGCAAAGGGCTCCGCGACCGTGCTGGTGAACAGCCTGATGGCCGCGCGCATGGGCGATCTCTGCCTGCACGGCGGCTCGATCGTGATCGGGCTGCCGACGGTGCTGATCGGCGACTCCGCCGGGGGCGGTGGCGGCGGCGCGCCGGAGATGGCGCAGGTGGCCCAGCACAACAGCAAGAACACGCAGGAAGGCGCGTTCAGCACGGCCGCCGCCTATACCGCGCCCGCGCAGCAGGCGGCCGTCTACAAGAACGCCGCCAGGACCGGCGCGCCCTTCTGCGAGCGCTGCGGCGGGTGAGCGCGCGCTGGTATGCGGTGGTGGACGGTGCCGCCGATGACGGGCTCTGGCCGCTGCTCCAGCGTTGCGACGATCGCGCCTGCCTGATCTCCGGCGCGGTGCATCCCGTGCTCGCGCCGGCGGCGCCCTATCTGGTCGCGCTCGACGACGACGAGCCGTTGCTCGGCGCCTGGCGGGAGCATGGCGCCGGCCGGCACTGGGGCATCCTGTGCGAGGCGGAACTGCCGCTGGCCGAGTTGCGCCAGCAGTTGCGCCAGTTCTTCCAGGCGAAGCTGCCCGACGGCACGATCGCGCAGTTCCGCTTTTATGATCCGCGCGTGTTCGCGCGCTACCTGCCGGAGGCGCCGCCCGAGCAGCAGGTGCGATGGTTCGCCGGCGTGACGCAGTTCGCGGTGGAGGGCGAGGATGGGCGCCAGCACAGCTTCCGCTGGCGGGGCGGGCGCCTGCACGACGGCGACGCTCCGGTCGCGGCATGAGGAGGGCGGGGTGAAGGATCGGCTGGTCGGGCTTGCGATATGGGTGGCGGCGATATCGTCCGCCTGGCTGGTGATCACGCTCGTCCTGGCGCGCGCTGCCGCCTGGAGCGGCTGGGTGTCCGGCCATTTGCACACCGGCATGGATGCGGCCTCGTCGGAAACGCTGTTCAACCTGTTCCTGTTCGGGCCGCTCATCGCGCTCGCGATCGGAGCGGCGGCGCTCGACCGCCGCAACGCGCTCGCGCCGGGCACGCGACCGCTCGCCTGGGCGGGGGTGGGGCTGTTGATCGGGCTCGCGGGTCTTGGCGCGTCGGCGCTCGACGCGTTGCT
>NZ_CAHJWX010000316.1 GCF_903643065.1 Sphingomonas bacterium
GACCCGCTCGCAGGGCTCGCGGTGGGCGCGGCCCCACGCCCCGCGACCGGGCCACTCCGCATCGAGCGTCACCCGGGCGGCGTCCGTCTCCATCGCGGCGGCGAGGTGACCGACGTGCGGCTGCCGCTCGCCGGCGTGACGAGCGTGGTGAAATGCCCCGCCGGTCGCCTCGCGCTGGGCGGCGGCTTCTTCGCGCACCCTGTCGACACGGCGCCACCCATCCGGTTCGAGGAGGACGCGCATGTCCTGCGTCTCGTCGGCGAGGGCATCGTCGCGGAGGTCGACAAGGCGAGCGGCCGGGTCCGCTTCCTCGACGGCGCCGGCACGCTCCGCATCGCCGAGAGCGCCGAGCCCGACGTCATCCCCGGTGTCGCCGCCACCCGCCGCCAGGGCTTCACGATCGGCGCGACCGAGCGACTTCACGGCCTCGGCCAGTTCCGCGCGCCCGTGCCCGAATATCGTGGCGAAGACGTGTTCCTCGCGCACGCCAACAGCGACGCGGTCAACCCGTTCCTGTCCTCGACCGGCGGCTGGGGGCTGTTGTGGGACACCGGCACCGCTGCCTTCTTCCGCTCGCGCGGGACCGCGCTCGGCTATCACTCGGTCGCCGGCGATCTGGTCCGCTACCATGTCTGCCTCGGCGCCGACATGGACGCGGTGATCGGCCGCTATCGGGCATTGACCGGCGCAGCGCGTCTGCTGCCGAAATGGGCCTATGGCTATTGGCAAAGCAAGGAGCGCTACGCGACGCAGGACGAGCTGACCGGCGTCGTCGACGAGTATCGCCGCCGCAAGCTGCCGCTCGATGCGGTGGTGCTCGACTGGCATTATTGGGGCGAGAACGACCGGTTCAGCGGCATGACGTTCGACACCGCGACCTTCCCCGATCCGAGCGCGATGGTCGATCATGTCCACGCGCAGGACGCGCACGTCGTCATCTCGGTCTGGCCGGCCTTCGGCCCCAACACCGCGATCGGTCGCGACATGGCGGCGGCGGGTTTCCTGTTCCCCGGCAAGCATTGGAGCGGTGGTCGCGTGTTCGACGCGAGCGCCCCCGCCGCCCGCGATCTCTACTGGCGCCACGTCAAGGGCGGCGTGATCGATCACGGCTTCGACGGCCTGTGGACCGACGGCAACGAACCCGAGTTCCAGTCGACCGGCGAGCGCTACGGCACCGCCGCCTCCTTTATCGCCAACGGCCGCGAGGCGGCGGGGCCGATCGCCGAGAACCTGCTGACCTATAGCTGGTATCAGGCGCAGGGCTTGAGCGAGGGGCTGGCGCGCGACGTGCTCGCCAAGCGCCCGGTCATCCTCAGCCGCTCCGCCTATGCCGGGCAGCAGGCGTTCGGCGCGATCACCTGGTCGGGCGACATCTTCGCCAGCTGGGGCACGCTGTCGGCGCAGGTGCTCGCGGCGCAGAACTTCTCGATGGCGGGCATCCCATGGTGGACGTGCGATATCGGCGGCTTCCTGACCAACCACCGCTATCCCGTCGGGCTTGCCGACCCCGCCTATCGCGAGCTCTATGTCCGCTGGTTCCAGTTCGGCGCGTTCCTGCCGGTGTTCCGCGCCCACGGCACGCACATCTCGCGCGAGCTGTGGCGGTTCGGCGAACCCGGTACGCCGGTCTACGACGCGCTCGAACAGGCGTTGCGGCTTCGCTACGCGCTGCTGCCCTATCATTACTCGCTGGCGGCCGAGGCGGCGCTGGACGGCGGCACGCCACTGCGTGGACTAGCGATGGACTTCCCGCATGATGTCGCGGTGCGCGACCATCCGGCGCAATTCATGGTCGGCCGCGACCTGATGGTCCGCGTCGTCGACCGGCCGCTGGAGCACGCGCCGGTCAACATCCAGGAATTCCTGCCCAGCCGCGCGGTGCAAGGCACCGACGCGCCCGCCGCCGACGTCACCTTCTACGAAGGCGCGGCGTTCGAGCGCCGCGTCGCGTCGCGCCACACCGACGAGCTGAAGATGAGCTGGTCGGGCGATCTGCCGGGCGAACTGGCCGGCAAGCCTTACTCGATCCGCTGGACCGGCCGGCTGCGCGCCGAGGAGACGGGCGCGCACACGCTCGTCGTCCAGGGCAAGGGCGCGATCCGGCTGGTGCTCGATGGCCGCACCGTCATCGACGGCATCGCCGCGCCCGCCGTCAACGACGGTGCGAACGGCGGCGTGTCGTTCAAGGCGCATGACGGCGACGCGCGCTGGGAGGTGTCGCTAACGCTGAAGGCGGGGCGCGTCTACCCGTTCCGGCTGGAGCAGCGCCAGCCGACGCCCGACGTCGTCAGCCTGTGGTTCGAATGGATCACGCCATCCGGCCGCGCGCGGATGACGCCGCCCGCGCGCAAGACCGTCGCGGTCTACCTTCCCGCCGGGCAGGACTGGTACGCGCTCGACACCGGCGAGCGCCATGCCGGTGGCGGCGCGATCGACCTCCCCTGCCCGCTCGGCGATGTACCGGTCTTCGCCCGAGCCGGCGCGATTATTCCGATGACGCCGGGGATCGATCGTTCGTCCGCGAGGCCCGAAACGATCGAGCTACGCATCTACGCCGGTCGAGACGGGGCGTTCACGCTGTACGATGATGCCGGCGATGGCGACGGCTATCGACACGGCGAGGCCGCGCGCATCCCGCTGCGCTGGAACGACACGGCGCGCCGGCTGACGATCGGGCCGCGAATTGGCGGCTATCCCGGCATGCCGCCGACGCTCCGCTTCGCCACGCGGCTGATCGACGGCAAGGGAAACCAGCCATCCAGGCTGGTGCGGTTCGGTGGAGCGGAACAGCAGATCACTTGGTAGGGCTGTCGTCTGACGCGACCAGGCGACTTGATGTCGCGGTGGGGTCGCTGACGCGCTGACAAGAATCCGCCTATCAAGCGACGATCCAATCTGTGCAAGATCGACTGCTTGCGACATACGTTTGCAAACACGACGAAAGCCCCGCTTCTTTTGGAAGCGGGGCTTTCGTTAAGATGGTTGCGGGAGCAGGATTTGAACCTGCGACCTTCAGGTTATGAGCCTGACGAGCTACCGGGCTGCTCCATCCCGCGTCACCGCCGTGCCCGGCACAAGCCGAGCGGGGAAGAATTGTGAATGGGTTCTGATGATCCGTCCCGCTCACCGGCCACAATGCCTGGCGACGACCTACTCTTCCATCGCTTGAGCGATAGTACCATTGGCGCAGTCGGGTTTCACGGCCGAGTTCGAGATGGGATCGGGTGGTACACCAACGCTATGGCCACCAGGCAATAAAGCCGGTGAGTGCCGGTCGCCCAGATGGAGGACCAGCGGATGGGACGGGTTCAATCGATGCGTGCACATTGGCGGATCATTCATCCACGCCAACACCAGCCCAGGGCTGTCGGTGATGGTGTGGGACTCTCAAGCGCGAATAGGACGATTAGTATCGGTTAGCTCCATGGGTTACCCCACTTCCACATCCGATCTATCAAGGTCGTGGTCTCCGACCGTCCTAAGAAATCTTATCTCGAGGGAGGCTTCCCGCTTAGATGCTTTCAGCGGTTATCCCGTCCGTACATAGCTACCCTG
>NZ_CAHJWX010000317.1 GCF_903643065.1 Sphingomonas bacterium
CGCGGCACGCTGTCCAGCGCGGCGGCGAGCACGTCCACGCGCAGCACCATGCCGGCGCCGCCGCCCGCCGGCGTGTCGTCCACCGAACGGTGCCGGTCGGTGGCGAAATCGCGGATCTGCACGGTGTCGAGCGCCCACCGCCCCCCCGCCAGCGCCCGTCCCGCCAGCGAAGCCCCAAGCGGCCCGGGGAACATGTCGGGATAGAGCGTGAGAACGGTGGCGGCGAAGGTCACCGGGTCCAGTTCTCGACGGTCAAGCCGGGCACGTCCGCGAAATCGGCTTCGTTGTGCGTCACCACGATCAGTCCCAGCGACAGGGCATGCGCGGCGATCAACCGGTCGAGACGCGCGCGCTTGAACGGAACCTGCACGTTGGCGAAGGCCGCCGCGAGATCGAACGGGACCGGTTCGATCCGCCGGACCAGATCGGCCAGGCCCGCCTCCTTGCCCTTCGCGCGCGCGCCCACCAGCGCTTCCGCGACGCACAGCGTGGACGTGACCACCGCTCCCACGTCTTGCTGCTGGACGCGCTGCCGCAACGGCGGGTGAGCGCCGCACAGCAGGTGGATCAGCGCGTTGGTGTCCAGCAGATAGCGTGGCTCAACCATGCGGGTGGGCGTCATCGGTGCCGTACCGCAGTTCAACCCGATCGACCTCCTCCAGCCAGGGCTGGGAGCCCCAGATGCCGGTCAGGTCGATCTTGCCGGCCGGCACCTCGGCCGTCTCGAACACGAATTTGCCCGCTTCCTCGCGCACGACCATCTCGGTCCCCTCGACGATACCGAGCGCCTTCGGCAGCCGCAGCGCGACCGAATTGCCGGACTTGAACACCTTGGCCCTGTATTCGTTACCCATGCCGAGTGCTCCTGTGCATACGGCGGGTATATACAGGGTCAGAGGAACGCAAGGTGGACGATTGCATCATCATCGGTGGCGGGCCGGCGGGCCTGACGGCCGCGATCTATCTGGCGCGCTTCCACCTCAGGGTGCGGCTGTTCGACAGCGGATCGAGCCGGGCGGCGACGATCCCGTGCACGCGCAACCATGCCGGCTACCCGGGCGGCATCCCGGGCGTCGACCTGCTGTTGCGGATGCGGCGGCAGGCGGAGGAATATGGCGTCGTGCGCGAGGCGGCGGCGGTGAGCGGCATCGAGCGGGCGGGCGAGACGTTCGCGGTGGCGGTCGGGGCCGAGCGACACGAGGCGCGGACGGTGCTGCTGGCGACCGGGGTGGTCAACCATCGGCCGGCGATGGACGAGACGATGCACCGCGACGCGGTGCAGGCGGGGCTGATCCGCTATTGCCCGATCTGCGACGGGTATGAGGTGACCGACAAGCGCGTCGGCGTCATCGGCACGGGCGACCACGGCATGCGCGAGGCGCTGTTCCTGCGCGGCTACACGCGCGACGTCACGCTGGTCGCCCCCGGCGCGGCGCACGAACTGGACGCGAGCTGCCAGGCCAAGCTGGACGCGGCGGGGATCGCGCATGTCGACGGGCCGTGCGGCGGGTTCGCGATCAAGGACGACCGGTTCGCGTTCGACACCGCCGGCGGGCGGCTGTCGTTCGACAGCGTCTACCCGGCGATGGGCTCGCACATCCGGTCGGAACTGGCGGTCGGCGCGGGCGCGCGGGCGACGGCCGAGGGCTGCCTGGAGGTGGACGACCATCAGCGCACGACGATTTCCGGCCTGTTCGCGGCCGGTGACGTGGTGAAGGGGCTGGACCAGATCAGCCATGCGATGGGCGAGGCGGGCGTCGCGGCGACGGCGATCCGCAACCTGCTCGCCGAACGCGCGCCGTTATGGCGATAGGCGCCATCAGGCCTGGAGGTCGTAGCCCTTCAGCAGGTCGTACAGCGTCGGCCGGCTGATCCCGAGCAACCGCGACGCGCCGGCGATGTTGCCGTCGGTCCGCGCCAGCGCGCGCGCGATCGCGCGCCGGTCGGCGGTCTCACGCACGTGGCGCAGCTTGATCGGCTCGGCGTCGGGCAGGGCGGCGAGGTCGAGATCGGCGGCGGTGACGCGCCGCCCTTCCGCCAGGATCACCGCGCGCTTGACCCGGTTCTCCAGCTCGCGGACGTTGCCCGGCCACCGCCATGCGTCCGCCGCCGCGCGCGCGTCGGGCGCCAGCCCCGTCACCCTGGGATTGAGCGCCGTCGCGTAGCGCGTCACGAAATGCCGGACGAGCAACGCCGCATCGCCGGTCCGCTCCGCCAGCGCGGGGATACGCACCACGATCTCCGCCAGCCGATAGTAGAGATCCTCGCGGAAACGCCCATCGGCGACCATCGCGTCAACGTCCCGATGCGTGGCGGCGACGACGCGGCAATCGACCGTGATCGGCCGGCGCCCGCCCACCCGCTCCACCACGCGCTCCTGCAGGAAGCGCAGCAGCTTGACCTGGATCGCGGGCGGCACGTCGCCGATCTCGTCGAGGAAGAGCGTACCGCCCGCCGCCTGCTCGATCTTGCCCTCCACCGTCCGCACCGCGCCGGTGAACGCGCCCTTCTCGTGCCCGAATAGCTCGCTTTCGAGCAGCGGCTCCGGGATGGCGGCGCAGTGGAGCGGGACGAACGGCCTGCCGGCCCGGCGCGAGGCGGCGTGCAGCCCGCGCGCGAGCAGCTCCTTGCCAGTCCCGCTCGCGCCCAGCAGCAGCACGGAGACATCGGCGGGCGCGACCCGCTCCAGCGTCCGCGTCACCGCCGTCATCTCGGGCGAGGCATAGACCATGCCGCCGAACCCGCTCGGCGCCGCCGCCGCCACGAGCCGCCGGTTCTCCGCCTCCAGCGCATGGACATGGAACGCGCGCGCCACGATCAGCCCGAGCTGGTCGATGTCGATCGGCTTGGCGTAGAAGTCCCACGCGCCGTCCGCGATCGCCTGCAACGCGCTCGCCCGCGCGCCGTGGCCGGAGGCGACGATCACCTTGGTGCCCGGCGCCGCCGCCAGGATCGCGTGCAGCGTCGCGAAGCCCTCGCCCGTCCCGTCCGGATCGGGCGGCAGCCCCAGATCGAGCGTCACCACGGCGGGCGCATGCTCGGCCACCGCCGCCAGCGCCTCGGCGCGGTCGCCCGCCACCACCACCTGATGGCCGTCATAGGCCCAACGTAGCTGGCGTTGCAGCCCCGGATCGTCCTCCACGACGAGCAGCACCGGCCGGCTCATGCCGCCGCGTCCAGCGCGACGACGCCGGGCAGCGTGATCGTCACGGTGGTGCCGACGCCCTCGCGGCTGTCGACCGCCAGCGTGCCGCCCATCGCGCGCACCCAGACGCGCGCCTGATAGGCGCCGATCCCGAACCCGCCCGGCCTGGTGGAATGAAACGGCCGGAACAGCTCGTCGCGCACGAACGCCGGCGTCATGCCGGGCCCGCGATCCTCGATCTCGATCCGCACGGTGGCACCGGCCGTCCGCGTTCGCAGCGTCACCGGCCCGCCCGCCTCGGCCGCGTTCTGGATCAGGTGGCGGAGCAGCTGCTCCAGTCGGCCGGCATGCGCCGCCGCCCAGCCCGCGCCGGCCTCGACCGCATGCCCGCC
>NZ_CAHJWX010000318.1 GCF_903643065.1 Sphingomonas bacterium
ATCGACGCGCGCCGGGGCCGCGCGTGAACGGGCCGCCGCTCACGGAGGCGCAGCAGGGTTATACCTTTTCGCGCCGCGCCTGGCTGCTGGGCGTCGGCCAGGGCGCGGTCGGGCTGGCGCTCGCGACCCGCATGGGCTGGCTCGCGATCGCGCAGAACGCGCATTACCGGACGCTGTCGGAGAGCAACCGGGTCAACACCACGCCCGTGCCGCCCCGGCGCGGCTGGATCGTCGATCGCCACGGCGTCCCGCTCGCCAACAACCGCACCGTGTTCCGCGTCGACCTCGTCCCCGAGCGGCTGGAGGACCTGGAGCGCGAGCTGCGCCTCGTCGCCGACCTGCTGGGCCTGCCGCCCGAGGAGGTGGAGCGCGTCCGCCTGGACGTGCACGCGGCGGCGGGGTTCCAGCCGGTGCAGGTCGCCGAGAATGTCGGCTGGGAACGGTTCGCGGCGGTGTCGCTGCGCCAGCCCGAGCTGCCCGGCATCGCGCCCTCGCGCGGCTTCTCGCGCGCCTATCCGGCGGGCGCGGCGGTGGCGCATCTGACCGGCTATGTCGGTGCCGCCAACGCCGAACAATATAAGGCGGAACACGACCCGCTGCTCGTCACCCCCGGGTTCAAGCTCGGCAAGGACGGGCTGGAAAAGATGCTGGAGCACCAGCTGCGCGGCAAGGCGGGCGCCAAGCGGGTCGAGGTCACCGCGCGCGGCAAGCTGGTGGCGGAGCTGGCGACGCGCCCCGACCTGCCGGGCGCGACGCAGCGGCTGACGATCGACGCCGGGTTGCAGGAGTTCGTCGCGCGCCGGCTCGGCACCAATTCGGGCTCGGCGGTGGTGATCGATTGTCGCGACGGCGGCATCCTCGCGCTCGCGTCGATGCCCGCTTATGATCCCAACAGCTTCTCCGCCGGGATCAGCCACCTCGAATGGGACATGCTGTCGCAGGACGATCACGTGCCGCTGATGAACAAGGTGACGCAGGGGCTGTACCCGCCCGGCTCCACGGTGAAGCCGATGCACGCGCTGGCGCTCCAGGCCGCCGGGGTCGATCCGCATGCCCGCGTCAACTGCACGGGCGAGCTGCGCGTCGGCACCGGCCGCTTCCACTGCCACGTCCGCCACGGCCACGGCCCGATCGACATGCGCAACGCCATCGTCCAGAGCTGCGACATCTATTTCTTCGAGATGGTGCGGCGACTGGGCTATGACCGGATCGCGCCGATCGCGCGCGCGATGGGGCTGGGCCAGCGCTTCGACCTGCCGCTCGCGACGCAGCGTTATGGCACCGTCCCCGACAGCGCCTGGAAGCGCCGCCGCTACAAGTCGAACCTGACGGTGGCGGACGGGATCAACGCCGCGATCGGGCAGGGCTATGTGCTCGCCAACCCGCTTCAGCTCGCGGTCATGGCCGCCCGCCTGGCCTCGGGCCGCGCGCTGGTGCCGGCGCTGCTGGCCGGGCACGTCCGCCCCGATGTGCCCGACCTGCCCTTCGCGCCCGAGCACCTTCAGCTGGTGCGCGAGGCGATGTGGGGCGTGGTCAACGGCGGCGGCACGGGCGGCGCCGCGCGGCTGGAGATTCCCGGCGTCGCGATCGCGGCGAAGACCGGCACCGCGCAGGTGCGGCGCATCACCATGGCCGAGCGCGCGCGCGGCGTGCTGCGCAACGAGGCGCTGCCGTTCAAGCTGCGCGATCACGCGCTGTTCGTCTGCTTCGCGCCGGCGGACCGGCCGCGCTACGCCGCCGCCGTGGTGATCGAGCATGGCGGCCACGTCACGCGCAACCTCGACACGCCGATGATCGGGCGCGACATCATGACCTATCTGCTCGACCAGGACCGCGCGCTGAAGTCGCTCGCCGCCAACGAGCCGAGCTGGGGCGGCGACATCGCGACGCGCATGGCGGCGGAGGCGGACGCCTATCGCGCCGCGCGCCAGCCGCCGCCGGCGGCGGTCGCCACCAAGAACGACACCGACGTGCCCTCCACCGCGCCCGCCGTCGAACAGGCGACCGACGCCGCGTCCACGACACAAGAGAGCCTCGCCACCGCCGGGCCGCAGGGCAACACCGTCGCCGAGGACGGCACCACCGAGGCACCCAAGGAATGAGGGCCGGCGGCGTCGTCCCGCGCCCGCTTGCGGAGCTGCCCTGGGGCGTCATCGGGCTGGTGGTCGCGATCGGCGGCTTCGGGCTGGTGGTGCTCTTCTCCGCCGCCGGCGGGTCGATCAGGCCGTGGGCCTTCCCCCAGGGCGTGCGCTTCGCCGTGTTCGTCGCCGCCGCGCTGGTCGCCAGCCGCGTGCCGGAGGGCTGGTGGCGCGCCGCCGCGATCCCGGTCTACGCGCTACTGGTGATCGCGCTCGTCGGCGTGGAGGCGCTGGGCCACATCTCCGGCGGATCGCAGCGCTGGCTCGATCTCGGCATCATCCGCCTTCAGCCGTCCGAGCTGATGAAGCCCGCGATCGTGCTCGCCGTCGCCGTCTTCTATGATCGCCTGCCCCCGCGCGAGACGCGGACCTGGGCGGGGCTGTGGCCGGCCGTCGTCCTCGTCGCCGTGCCCGCCGCTTTGGTGATGCTCCAGCCGGACCTCGGCACCGCGATCATGATCGGGGCGGGCGGCGTCACCGTCATGTTCCTGGCGGGCATCCCGCTGCGGCTGTTCGCGGGCGGCGCGCTGTTCGTCGGCATCGCCGGCCCGCTGGCCTTCCGGTTCGTGCTGCACGATTATCAGCGCAACCGCATCCTGATCTTCCTCGATCCCGAAAGCGATCCGCTGGGCACCGGCTATCATATCAGCCAGTCCAAGATCGCGATCGGCTCGGGCGGGCTGTTGGGCAAGGGCTTCCTTCACGGCACCCAGTCGGCGCTGGAATATCTGCCCGAGAAGCAGACCGACTTCGTGTTCGCGACGATGGCGGAGGAATGGGGCCTGCTCGGCGGCTGCCTGCTGATCCTCGCCTTCTTCCTGCTGATCCGCTGGGGCGTGGGCGTCGGCCAGCGCGCGCGCAGCCGCTTCGCGCGGCTGACGGCGGCGGGGCTGGCGACGACGATCTTCCTCTACGTCGCGATCAACCTCGCCATGGTCATGGGCCTGGCGCCGGTGGTCGGCATCCCGTTGCCGCTGGTCAGCTTCGGCGGCTCGGCGCAGATGACGGTGCTGCTGTGCCTGGGCATCCTGCTCTCGATCGACCGCGCCAATGCGCGTGCGCCGCGCTGAAAGGCTTGCATCGCGCTGCCGTGCTGGCTAGTGGCGCGCCTCTGATCGGGGGCGCTCGCCCGTCGATCATGGACGCATAGCTCAGTTGGTAGAGCAGCTGACTCTTAATCAGCGGGTCCTTGGTTCGAGCCCAAGTGCGTCCACCATCGTCCTCGAACACGAAAACGGCGCCCCGGCATCCATGGCAGGTTTCAAGTCCCCCGACTTCAACGAGCGCGCCGCCGCCGCGCGTGACGCCAAGGCCAAGGCGCTGGCCAAGCTGCGTGACAAGGCCGCGCCCGACCCTGAGACGATCGCCGCGCGCGTCGCCGCCGAGCAGGCGCGCG
>NZ_CAHJWX010000319.1 GCF_903643065.1 Sphingomonas bacterium
GCGGGCCGAGGCCGGCCCGCCCGACGGCTGGGCGCGCCGGTACGAGTGGGACCGCCAAGGGCGGCTGTCGGCGACGGTCGACGGCGCGGGCGAGCGGACGGGCTACGGCTATGATCCACGCGATCAGGTGGTGGCCGTGGACCGGCCCGGCGCGCGCGAGACATATTCTTACAACAGCCTGATGAACCTCGCCGAGTCGCTCGGCGGGGAGCACCGCTATTGGCGCGATTGCGTGGTGGCCGCCGGTCCTCACCGGTTCCGCTACGACGAACGCGGGCGGATGGTCGAGCGCATCACGACGACGCCCGGCTTTCGCCCGCGGACCTGGCGCTACCGCTGGGACGGGTTCGACCGGCTGGTCGAGCTGGACACGCCCGACGGCGCGCGCTGGGCCTATGCCTATGACGCGTTCGGCCGCCGCGTCGGCAAGCGGCGGCTCGACACGCCTGTGGCGCAGGGCGAGCAGCGGATCGACTATTTGTGGCAGGGCGTGCTGCTGGCCGAGGCATGGCATCGTGAGGGCGACCGCGACCGCGCGACGTCGGTCGAGCGCTGGCATTACGCGCCCGGTGAACTCCGCCCGCTGGCCAAGGAGGTGCAGCGCCGGCCCGCGGCGGCCGATATGCCGGCACAAGCGAGCGCCTTCTTCCCGGTGGTGACCGATCAGCTTGGCGCCCCCGCGGCGCTGTTTGGCGTGGACGGGACGTCGCTATGGGAGGCGGAGCAGACGCTGTGGGGCCGTGCCCGCGCCGCGCGCGCGCTGGTCCGCGCCCGCGCCAGCCACGAGGATCGCGACGACATCGGCGGCGCGACCTGTGCGCTCCGCTTTCCCGGCCAGTGGGAGGATAACGAGAGCGGGCTGCACTACAATCTGAACCGCTACTACGATGCAGACACCGCCCAGTACCTGTCCCCCGATCCGATCGGCCTCGCCGGGGGGATGCGCACGCAGGCCTATGTCGACAATCCGCTCGTTCGGACCGATCCGGAAGGGCTCGCGCCCTGTAACAAGCCCGTCACCCGACCAATCGGCGAGCTTCGGTCGGCCGGCCTCAAGGATGCGCACCACGTGATCCAGGACGCGGCGGTGCGCGACCTGCCCGGCTACAACACGAACAAGGCGCCGGGCGTCCAGCTCTCCGGACCGTCGACGCTGGACGGATCGCCGCATTTCAACGCCACGCAGGCGCAGCGGGTGCAGGGCGGCGGCACCTATGGCGCGGAACGGCAGATCGGCTACGACGCGTTGCGCGCCGCGGGCCACACCGACGGGCAGGCGACGCAGGCGATCCAAGAGGCCGACGCATACTTCAACAGCATCGGCGTCAACAACAACACGGTGACGAGGATCCCGGGCAACCGGCGATGAGGGGCGACCAGGATGGATGAAATCGACGAGCTGGTGGCGCAGGTCGTGGATGCGGTCGCGGACGGCGGTGGCGGCGCCGTCCTGGGCCTGGTGCGGCGGTCGCGCCCGAGCAGGGCCGATATCGACCATCGTCTGGCCGACTATGGCCGGACGTTCGTCCGGACGCCCGCCGATTACCGCGATGTGATCGACGTCGTGGCGGTGGACGGGGCACCGGTTCCCACCTGGTCGGTCCGGGCGCCCCTGTGGACGGCGCAGGAGGGTCGATCGGATCTGACCGCAGTTCTCACGGTCAGCCGGGTCGATGGCAAATACCTGGCCGATCTCGACGACCTGCTGGTCCTTTAGGTGAGTCGAGGCGATCATCGGGTGCGCCAGCGCAGGCCCTGATCGCCCGGGACTTCGCGCGTTTGGACCGGGAGGAAGACCGCGATGCCCGTCATGGAACTGATCAAGGACCTGGTGGAGGGCCGCCTGAAGCTACCCGCCTTTCGCGAGGCGCTTGACCGCGACGGCAACCTGCGGGTGCTGCTCGGGCAGGACGTGCAGCTTCCCCCCTACACGCGCCACGGTACCCTGCTCGACTATGTGCTGGCGCAGGATGGCGCGTCAGCCGGCGCGGCGGTCAACGTCGTTGACGCGATGGAAAAATTCCTGACGCTGAATGGCGTCGATCACCGCACGGATGAGGCGGCGCGGGAGGAATATCGCTTCATCCTTTCCGTCTGTCCGGCCTAGCTGTCGCCGCCAGATCGTTACATTGATCAGCTGAAGGCGGCGATCGCCGACGCGACGGACAAGAAGTCGAGGATCAAGGCGGCAAAGGACAAGATCGCCGCCGACTTCGGCTACCTCGACAAGCCGCCGCGCTGGTTGCAATCGCCGAACTGGCCATTTAACGGCGAGCGCCCGTTGTTCTTCGTCGGACAGCTCGGGATGGGCGACCTCCTCCACGACAACGCGCAGGTGTTCGTGTTCTTCGACAGGGACGACGGCCGGCTCACGAGTTTGATTCAGCGAGCCTGACCCGGCCCCGGGGCATCGGGCGGCAGCCGGCGTGCGAGGATGGAAGGCCGTGTCGCCCGCCGCCGCGTCGCCGACGCGATCACCCGGTCGATGCCGAGTGGCCTCCGGCACACGGTCACCCAGCGATGATAATCGCCACCTCTGCGGGGCCAGCAAGATCGGCCGCAGGCGCAAACACGCACTACGCCGCCGCCCAGCCAGCCGGCCTCCTAGGTTGGATCGACATTCAGGATTCCCAAGGCGTGTGATGTCTGGTTCATGAGGTTCCGTGTTGAGGCGCGGAGCGGGCGATGGGGATCAAGCGGTACGAGTTGAGCGAGGCGCAGTGGGCAAGGATCGTCGCTGCTGCCTGGCAAGGCGAGTGATCCGGGTCGCACGGGATCGGATAACCGCTTGTTCGTGAACGGATGTTTGTGGGTGTTGCGGTCGGGCGCGCATTGGCAGCACCTGCCGGAACGCTACGGCAAGTGGAAGACGGTGCATCGCCGGTTCAGCCGCTGGTGTCATGCCGGCGTGTGGGAGAAGGTGTTCGACGCTCTCACTGCCGACCGCGACAACACCTACCTGATGCTCGACAGCACCATCGTCCGCGCGCACCAGCAGGCGGCGAGCGGAAAAGGGTGCCAGGGATCAGGCGCTGGAGCGTTCCCGAGGTGGACTGACCACCAAGCCTGTCCTGAGCCTGTCGAAGGGGTCCACATGCTTGCCGACACGTTCGGTTGGCCTTCACGGTTCCGGATCACGGCGGGGCAGGCCAGCGACATCGCGGCCGCTCCCGGCCTGCTTGAAGGTCAGCAGGCCAAGGCCGTGCTCGCTGAAAAGGCGTATGATGGCAACGACTTACGCGCTCAGATCGCGGCAATCAGTGCCGAAGCGGTGATCCCGTCCAAGCGTAACCACAAGTCCCGATCCCGCACGACGAAAGCGCCTACAAGCATCGCAACCAGATCGAGCGATGCTTCGGGCGCATGAAGCACTTCCGCCGCTTCGCCACCCGCTACGACCGGGCGCACCATCCACTCACCGGCTTCGTCCACTTCGCCGCCGCCATGATCTAGAGCCTGATGACATCAGGCTGATCTATAGCCGGAGTTGGCGAGGTAGTTTCGGCATTCGGTGGGGGTGAAGGT
>NZ_CAHJWX010000320.1 GCF_903643065.1 Sphingomonas bacterium
AGCGGCGCCGCCGCCAGCCCGCCGGTGCCGACGATCAGGATCGCGCCGCCCACCACCGCCGCCCCGACCAGCAGCCCGGCGATGGCGCCCCGGAACGCATTGCTGTGCGCGATCTGGTGCTCGATGTGCGCCGCCCTGCGGCCGACCTTCGCGAGCGGACGCGCGCCGAGCGGCTCGGCCAGCTTCAGCAGCTTGTCGTCCAGGTGCAGCTTTTCCGCGACCCAAGCACCCGCCATCGCCGCGGCGACCGGCATCGCCACCGTGCGCGCGAAGCATTTGAGCGCCACCGTGCCCGCCGTGGCGGCGGTGGCGAGCCCGTCGGCGAAGATCGCGGCGGTGGCGGCATGGCCGGCGGTGGAAATGCCGGACACGGTGCTGGCGTCGCTCTGCGCGGCGGTGGTGCGCCGCAAGGTGTCCAGCCGGGCGTTCGCGGCGGCCGACACGCTCACGGGCCGAACTTGAACGACATCAGCGCGTCGATCATCTCCTGCCGGATGCCGTCGGCGTCGCGCTCGGGAAGCGAGCAGGTGAAGTTCAGCACCTTGTCACCCTCGTGCACCACCATCGCCATCAGCTGGTGCACCGGTTTGCCGTCGTTGCGCCAGGACAGGTCCAGGAACTGTGCCGGGTGCCCGTCGATCTCGCCGGTCGTGTCCGCCGCGATCGCGAGGTCCGGCAGCTGTGCCTGAAACGTCTGACGCTGCTGCGCGACATAGTCGGCGAACGCCATGCCGAGCGGCAGCGTGTCGCGCGCGATCACCATGTTGACGCCGGGCGTGCTCGCCCGTCCGGGCAGCAACACGTTGATGCTCTGATCCTGCCACGGATCAGCCAGCGTCAGCGCGCCCTCGTTGATGCGGTATTGCATGTCGTTGACAGTCCGTGGGCCGTTTCGTCAGTGGATCGCCTCGAACGGATCGAGCGGCTTCATCTTGACGGCGATGAGCTGGAGGATCCGGTCCGCCAGCTCCAGCTCCTTGCTCTTCTCCGTGTCGGGCGGCCCCATCATGCCGAAGAAGCTGGCCGAGTAAACGGGCATGCCGGCGATCTTGGTACTGAGCTCGTTGGTACGTTTCTGCACGTCGCCGCCGGCGCGGTTCACCGCCACCGTCTGATACGCGCCGTGCGCCATCGAGTAGGTGGGTGCGGGGACCGTCGATTTCGGGTAATCGGGGGCGGTCGGACGCTGGCCGATGGGGGTCAGCGTCGACTTGGCGGAGTCATGGCCGTCCATGCCGTAAACGCCGGCTTCCGTCTTGGAGAGCATGTCGGTTTCCAGCATCGCCGACAGATAGAACGTCAGCTCGATGATCTCGGCCAGCGTCGCCTTGAACGGGGGCGTGCGGCGGACAGGGACGCCGTAGAAGGGAGCGGCCCGTAGCCGCTGATAATGCTGGTCCTTCTGCGCCTCACTGAGCGTGTGTTCGCTCTCGATCAGCTCCGCCATTTGGAGCGCGCAGGTCGAATTGGCACGCATGAAATTCTCAAAATGGTTCATCTGCACGATCGGTTCGGGCGACAAGATATTATCGGCGACATGATAAAATTCGGTGACGAACCCCTCCGCCTTCTCCTTCATTTTATCTTTCAGACTGTCGGTGAAGCTCCCGATCGCGAACACCACGCCCTCGTTCTTGCGGATTGTCCGAAATAAGCGAAAAAGATTGTCGGTCAGCGTCTTACGCGCGAGCGTGATCACTGTCCGCTTGGCGATCATCTGCATCGTGACGCTGCCGATACTACCGAGCAACACCGAGCCGGTGGCGAGACAGGCCGCAGTGACGAACAGCTCGCCCGCCTGCTTGTCCGACTCTTTCTGCTTGTCTAACGTTTCTTTGTACTTGCTAAAGGCGATCGTATAGGAGTCGATGTAGTTCTGGCCGACGGCGCCCCGCCACTTATTTTCGGCGATGGTGGTGTCGGCAAAGAACTTGTCAAATCGTCCGATAGCCACGGTAGCGACCTTTCTGAAGGCGGGTGGGAGCGCGGCGGCGATGGACTACCACGCCCGCTCGACGCAGCGGGAGATCGCGGCCGCGTTTTCAATGCGCATGCCGCGCGCCTTGGTGACACAGGCGAGCTGAAGCCGTTCGAACTTGGGATGATCGGCGGCGGCGTAGCGGGCGAGCACGGCGTCCAGCCGCTTGCCCTCAGCGATCGCGAGATTGTTACGCCGGATGAACTCGGCAGCGTTCATGGTCGCATCCGTGCGGTATGGATTATCTTGGCCGTTGACGTCCTCGACTATGATCGGCTTGTCGCTCGACTCGTTCCCCGCACGTCCGCCCCCGCAACCGCCCAGCATCACCACGGCGAGCGCACTCGCCAGCGATATGGTAGCCTTCATCGGCTTCTCCCTCTTCGGCGCAACCGCCCGCCGCCCGCTTCGTTCCAAGCGATCGTGGCGACGGGACTGTCCCGCGACGTGCGTTCCCGGCGCGGTTGATTGCGTTGGGATAAGGCTTTGCGAGCCCTTTACCAGCTCACTTCCACGCAACGCCCCACCTGGCGAAAGTTCGTGGATGAGAGCCCATGGGCCGCGGTCGAGCATCTGTCCTGAAGGCGCTTGAACTTGCCTGTATCCTGAGTCTCGAGTCGGGTCAGCGCCTTGGATGAACGATTGTTTTCCGCGATGGCGAGATCGTTGCGCCGGAGAACCTCATCGGCAGTCATGGTCGCGTCGGTGTAATAGGGATCGGTCTTTGGATCGATAGCCGAAGCAGCGATCGCGAGCCCCGCCGCGCTGTTGTCGGACGCGGGTGCCGATCCGCAACCGCTCAGCATCGCGGTGGCCGCGAGCGCCAGCGTCCGCGCGGAAATGGCCGACATCCCGCTCTCCCTCCCCGCCGCAACCGCCCGCCAGCCGGTTCGTTCCGAGCGCTCGTCGCCGATCCGGATCCGTGACGAGTTGCGCGGCTGGGCCGGCTTTGCGATAGCGCCGGCCATCGTAAGGGGAAGCATGATGGCGGTGGTGTTCATGGCGACGGCGGACGGCGCGGCGCGGCGCGGCGCGGCGGCGGTGGCGCTGATCGGGCTGCTCGCGGGCTGCCATCACCGGCACCGCGGCATCGAATCGACGCCGCCACCCAGGATCCAGCCGATCCCGGCCGAGACGCCGGCGGCCTCGACGCAGAGCGACGAGGATCGCTACGTGACCGCCGTCACGCTGCTGGAGAAGGGCAGCACCGCCGAGGGGCGCAAGGTGCTGGCGGCGCTGGTCGACGATCGGCCGGGGGACCGCCACGCGCGCCAGCTGCTGAACGAGGTCGATACCGACGCGCACGCGCTCTACGGCAATGAGAGCTATGCCTACACCGTCCAGCCGGGCGACGCGCTGGTCGCGATCGCGCACCGGCTGCTGAAGGATGCCGACCAGTTCTATGGGCTGGCGCGGTACAACGGCCTGACCTTTCCGGTCGAGCTGAAGGCAGGGCAGGTGCTGCAGATCCCCGGGCGGCCCCCCGAGGCGCCGCGCCCGACGCCTGCGCCCGCGCCCGTGCCTCGCCGTCCGGCCGTGCCGG
>NZ_CAHJWX010000321.1 GCF_903643065.1 Sphingomonas bacterium
GCGGCGGCGGCGAGCGTTGCCGGCGAGGCGCCGTTCACCGAGGCGAGGCTGGCGTCGCTGCGCGCGGCGAACAAGCCGGTGTTCGCCTATTTCACCGCCGACTGGTGCTTCACCTGCAAGGTCAACGAGCGCGTCGCGATCGAGCCCGCGCGCGGCAGCCTGGCGCGCAAGGGCGTGGCGGTGCTGGTCGGCGACTGGACCAACGGCGACGCGGCGCTGGGGCGGTTCATTGAGGCGCACAACCGCGCGGGCGTGCCGCTGTACCTCTATTACGCGCCGGGCGCCGCCGAGCCGCGCGTGCTGCCGCAGGTGCTGACGCCGGGGTTGCTCGCGGGGTTGTCGTCATCCTGAACTTGTTTGGGGATCCATGCGCGACCTTCATGCTTGGCGAAGCATCTGGAGCGGAGGGTCCCCGCGTGGATGCTGAAACAAGTTCAGCATGACGGTAAGCGGGAACCACTAACCCAATTGAGTCTTGAACGGTTCGATGGCGCAACGACCCGCGTTCGATGAGATCCTCGGCCATGAGGGCCGGGCGCGGCCCGAGCTGGCGGCGCTTGGCGCTTGGCTCGACGCGACGCCGGGCGATGAGCTGGCGCGGCGTCAGGCGGCGGCGGAGGCGACGTTCCGGCAGCTCGGCATCACCTTCGCCGTCTATGGCGACGGCGACGCGGCCGAGCGGATCATTCCGTTCGACATCGTGCCGCGCGTGTTCCTGCCCGCCGAATGGGCGCGGCTGTCGGCTGGGCTGGTCCAGCGCGTCGAGGCGATCAACGCCTTTCTCGACGACATCTACGGCGCCCAGCGCATCCTCAAGGACGGGGTGCTGCCCCCCGATCTTGTGCTGGGCAACCCGCAGTTCCGCGCGGAGGTGTTCGGGGTGCGGCCGCCTCATGGGGTGCGCGCGCATATCTGCGGGATCGACCTGGTGCGCACCGGCCCCGACCAGTTCTATGTGCTGGAGGATAATGCCCGCACGCCGTCGGGCGTCAGCTACATGCTGGAGAATCGCGAGGCGATGCTGCGGCTGTGCCCCGAGCTGTTCCGGTCGCTGCGCGTCGCGGCGGTGGACAGCTATCCGGACCGGCTGCTCCAGACGATGCAGTCGGTCGCGCCCAAGACCCGCGCGGATGCGCCGGTGTGCGTGGTGCTGACGCCCGGCCACTATAACTCCGCCTATTACGAGCACAGCTTCCTGGCCGATTCGATGGGGATCGAGCTGGTCGAGGCGGCGGACCTGTTCGTCGACGACGATCAGGTCTGGATGCGGACCACCGCCGGGCCGGTGCGCGTCGACGTGATCTATCGCCGCGTCGACGACGATTTCCTCGACCCGCTGGTGTTCAAGCCCGATTCGATGTTGGGGGTGCCCGGCCTGATCGCCGCTTATCGCGCCGGCACCGTCGCGATCATGAACGCGCCGGGCAACGGCATCGCCGACGACAAGGCGATCTATAGCTACATGCCCGAGATCGTCCGTTACTATTCGGGCGGCGAGGCGATGCTGCCCAATGTCGAGACGTGGCGCTGCCGCGAGCCCGCGGCGCTGGCCCATGTGCTCGACCGGTTGCCCGAGCTGGTGGTTAAGCTGGTCGACGGGTCGGGCGGCTATGGCATGCTGGTCGGGCCGACCTCCAGCCAGGCCGAGATCGCGGACTTTCGCGCGGCGCTGGAAGCGGAGCCCTGGCGCTACATCGCGCAGCCGACGCTGGCGCTGTCCACCGTTCCGACGCTCGCCGACGCGGGCGTCGCGCCGCGCCATGTCGATTTCCGCCCGTTCGTGCTGACCGGCGCCAACGGCGTTCAGGTGGTTCCCGGCGGCCTCACCCGCGTCGCGCTGCGCGACGGGTCGCTGGTGGTGAACTCCAGCCAGGGCGGCGGGACGAAGGACAGCTTCGTGCTGCTGGAGGAGCCGGGGCAGGGGCAGACGCAGCGCATGGGCGGCATGACGCAGACGCAGGTGTCCGGCTGATGCTGTCGCGCACCGCCTCCTCGCTATACTGGCTCGGCCGCTATGTGGAGCGGGCGGACTTCGTCGCGCGGCTGGTGGAGGCGACGGCGAGGCTCGACACGCTGTCGTCGCGGCCGGCGGGCGAGGCGGCGTGGCGCTCGGCGCTGGCGGTGACCGACAATAGCGAGGCCTTCGCCGCGACCGGCGCGGCGGCGGGTCAGGTGGAGGTCGCCTGCTTCCTCACCACCGACACCGGCCACGCCGGCTCCATCGTGCGCTGCGTCGAGATGGCACGGCTCAACGCGCGCGCGGTGCGTACCGCGCTGACGCGCGAGGCCTGGACCGCGACCAACCGCGCCTGGCTCGCCTTCGACGGCAGCGCGTCGCGCTGCGACCTGACCGACACGCTGCGGCTGGCGGACGCGGTGCAGGCGGAGACGCGGGGCTTCGAGGGCGCGGTGCTGCGCATGCTGCGCAACCAGACCGCCTGGTTCATCCGGCTGGGCCAGGCGGTGGAGCGCGCCGACAACACCGCGCGGCTGCTCGACGTCAAATACCATCTGCTGCTGCCCGAGGGCGAGCCGGTCGGCGGGGTGGTCGATCGCGACCAATGGACCACCATCCTTCAGACCGTGTCGGCGGTGACCGCCTATCGCTGGCTGTATTCGGACGGGCTGACGATCGCCAACGTCATCGACCTGCTGCTCGCGCGCCCGGAAATGCCGCGCTCGCTGCGCGCGTCGGTGGACGAGACGGTGGAGGTGCTGGGCCTGCTCGCGCGCCACACCGGCTCGCACGGCGAGGCAGACCGCATGGCGCGGCTGCGCGCGCAACGCATGGAGCGCACGCGCACCGGCGAGGTGATCGTGTCGGGGCTGCACGAGTTCCTGCGCGCGTTCCAGCGCGAGACGGACCAGCTCCACGCCGCGATCGGGCGGCAGTTCACGTTCGGATGAGGCGGCTCCCTCCTGAAATCCTCCCCGGGACGGGGAGGGGGACCGCCGCGCGTAGCGCGGTGGTGGAGGGGGCCTCGCCACAAGCGGTGCACCCGGATCGGGACCCCCTCCGTCACGCGGCTTCGCCGCGCGCCCCCTCCCCGTGCCGGGGAGGAATTGACCGATGAGGATCGCGGTCGATCATCGCACGGCGTTTCGCTTCACCAGCCCGCAGACGCGGCTGGTGCAGTTGTTGCGCGTCACGCCGGCGAACAACCACGATCAGACGGTGGCGCGGTGGACCATCCATGTCGATCGCGACGCGCGCATGCGCGACGGCACCGACGGCTTCGGCAACGTCGTCACCATGCTCTACGCGGATGGGCCGCTCGACGCGATCGCGATCGAGGTGACGGGCGAGGTGGTGACCAGCCATTCGGACGGTGTCCTACATGGCGCGGTCGAGACGTTGCCGCCCGCCTTCTTCCTGCGCGACACCGCGCTGACGCCGCGCGATCCGGGGATCGCCGAGTGGGCACGCGAGGTCGCGGGCGGGCGGGAGCGGCTGGCGGCGCTGCATGCGCTCAACGAGCGGTTGCACATGGCCGGCGCCATCGACGATCGCCGGGGCGT
>NZ_CAHJWX010000322.1 GCF_903643065.1 Sphingomonas bacterium
GCGTCGGACCGGGCGAGCGCCGCCAGCACCTGATCGGCGGTGTCGGCGAGCACGATCTCCTCGCCGGGCGCGAACAGCGCGTCGAGCCCCGCCCAGCGATCCGACAGGATCGGCGTCCCACAGGCGGCCGCCTCGAACAACCGCACCGAGGGCGACCAGCCGCGCGCGATCATGTCCGCGCGCGTGACGTTAAGCGTCCAGCGCGAGGCGGAGTAGAAATCGGCATGATCGGCGGGCGCCAGATGCTCGATCCGCTCGACATTGGCCGGCCAGTCAATCGTCGCCGGATATTGCGGCCCCGCCACTACGAACCGCCGGTCGGGCGCGCGGCGCGCGGGTTGGAGCAGCAGCCGTTCCAGCGTCGGCTGGCGATCGGCGCTGTAGGTGCCGAGATACGACAAGTCCCAGCGCTCGGCCGCGCCGGTGGGTCGGTAGATCGACGGGTCGACGGAACAGTAGAGCGCGCGGGCCGCCGGCGCGCCGTACCGGGTCTCCAGTTCCGCCAGCGTCGGGCCGCCGGTGAAGGACAGGTACAGATCATAGCCGGGGATCAGCTCGGGCGAGAGATATTCGTGATCGCCGCGCGCCAGCTTGGCGAGCGTCACCGGCGTGTCGATGTCGTAAAAGGCGACGACGCCCGTCGCGGTCCGCTGCGCCCAGGCGCCGACCGCGACGCCGTCGGGGACATACGACCCGACGATCACCGCGTCCGCCGACGCCACCTCGCCCGCCCAGCGCCGGAGGTCGGCCAGGTCCGCATAGAAGGCGAGCCGGCACCAGTCGGGGTCGATCAGGTCGCGCTGGCTGGCATACCAGGGGACGTCGCGTTCGAGGAAGGTGACGTCATGCCCGCGGCCTGCGAAGGCGGCGAGCAGCGCGCGGAAGGTGGTGGCATGGCCGTTGCCCCAGGACGAGGAGAGCGACAGGCCGAGGACGACGAGCTTCATGCGGCCCGGCCCTCGTCATCCTGAACTTGTGTCAGGATCCACGCGGGACGATCCGATCCATGGACGCCGCCTTGCTCAGCGGTCACGCGTGGATGCCGAAACGAGTTCAGCATGACGCAGGGGCGCTCCATCACGCCGCCTCCCGCGCCCGCGCGGCATGTTCGCGGAACAGCCGGTCGACCTGCGCGCCGCGCAGCGCATAGGTGTGCTCCGCCAGCACGCGGGCGAGCGCCGCGCGGCCGATCGCGCGGGCACGCTCGGGGCTGAGCGCGGCGAGATGAGCCGCCACGTCCTGCCCGTCGCGCGCGACCAGCACCTCGCGGTCGGGTTGGAGGAACTGCTCGATCCCCTCCCAGGCATCGGTGATCAGGCAGGCAGCGGCGCCGGCGGCCTCGAACACCCGCGTCGCCGGCGAGAAGCCGATGGCGGCCATCGAGTCGCGCGCGACGTTGAGCACGGCGGCGGGCGTGCAGTTGAACGCATTGTGCTCGGCCGTGCCGACATGGCCGATCGCGTGGACGTTGCCGGGCAGCAGCTTGTCGTGCCAGCCATTGCCGCCGAGCAGGAAGCGGCGCTCGGGCAACGACGCCGCCGCGCGCCCGAAGAACTCCTCGATCCGCGCCTCGCGGTCGGGTAGCCGGTTGGCGAGCAGCGCCAGGTCGCACGCGAAGCGCGGATCGGGCGGCACGGGATGGTGCGTGTCGGGATCGAGCGCATTGTAGACGGGGACGCACCGCTTCGCGCCGAAGCCGAGATAAGCGTCCACCACCGGCGGCCCGCCGCCATAGGTGAGCACCATGTCCAGCTCGTCGAGCGCGCCCAGCACCGGATGGCCCGGATCGGCGCGCATCTCGTCCAGCGTCGCGGCGGCATCGACGTCCCAGAAGATCTTCAGCGCGCGGGCATGGCCCTGGTCGAGGATGCCTTCCAGCAGCTCGCGGTCGAACACGCCGACGCCGCTGGCCTTGACGACGATGTCCGCCCGGCCCGCCTCCGCCAGCACCGAGCGGAGCCCGTCGGTGGTGGCGGGATAGACGACGACCCTGGCCCAGGACGGCGGATCGATGTCGCGATGCTGCTGCCGATCGAAGGCATCGGGCTCGTAGAAGGTGATGTCGTAGCCGTGGCTCGCCAGCGCGCGCAGCACGCCGCGGTAATAGGTCGCGGCGCCGTTCCAGTAGGAGGACAGCAGGCTAGAACCGTAAAAGGCGATCCGCTGTCCTGAGCCAGCCGAAGGGTTCATGCGGCGGTCCTTCGCAATCCGCCGCTCGTGTCGAGCGACGTCGAGACGCCGTCGACGTCCATGTTCCTCGACGTCGCTCGGGACGGATGGAAATGGTCGACGATCGCGAGCAGCTCATCGGCGCGATGCGCGCAGGTGTGCCGCGCGCGGATGGTCGCGAGCCCGGCGGCGACCAGCTCGTCGCGCATCGCCGGATCGTCGCGCAAGGCGATCAGATGCCGCGTGACCGCGTCGCCGTCCGGGGCGGTCAGGAAGTCGCCGGGCCGGAACAGCCCCTCGCGATCGTCCCAGGGGGCGCAGATCAGCGGGATGCCGCAGGCGAGCGCCTCGAAGACGCGGATCGTCGGGATGCCCGGCAGGATCGTCGCGTAATAGCGGCGCGGCACGTGCACGGTCGCGCGATGCCGGGCGAAGATGCCGGGCGCGGCGGCGTTGGGCGCCCAGCCGTGATAGCGCGCGCCATATTGCGCGAGCAGGTCGCGCGCGTCGTCGGGGTAGCGGACGCCATAAACGTCGAGCGACTGGCCGGCGGCGTAGACGGGGCGGAACAGGAAGCGTTCCAGCTCCTCCGTACGCTCGCCGTCGCCCCAATTGCCGATCCAGACCACGCCGTCGCGCTCGACCTCGACCGCGGGCGGGTGGAACAGCCGGGTGTCGGCCGCCTCATGCCAGGTCCAGACACGGCCACCCCAGCCCCAGCCTCGGTATACCTCGCTCAGCGTCTCGCCGAACGCGAGCACGCCGTCGAAGCCCGACAGGTCGAACGCCCGCATCTCGTCCGGCGCGCTCACCGCGCGATGGTGCGTGTCGTGAAACAGCAGCAGAAAGCGTCCGCCGGCCGCGCGCAACCGCCCGATCGCGGCGACCAGCGCCGGCTCGTTCCATTCGTGCACGATCACCAGATCGGCGCCGTCGACCAGCGCCGCGGGATCGGTGTCCGGTTCGTAGATGTCGGGCGCAAGCTCCGGGTAAGCCGCGCGAAACGGCCGCAGCCCCGCCTCGCCCGCGTCGGCGAGCAGATTGTCGAGGCTCCAGTTGCGCGCCGGCTCCAGAGCGCGGACCTGATGACCCTTGGCCTGCAGCTCGCGCAGCACGCCGCGCAGGAAATGGGCGTTGCCGTGGTTCCAGCAGGAGCGCAGCGAGTGGGTGAGGTAGACGATGTTCACGCCGCCGCGCGCTCCGGCGCGGCGAGCGAGCGGAAGAGCTGGAGCATCGCGCTCGCGGTCGCGGCCGGCGTGTAGCGGCCGGCGCGGACGCGGGCTGGAAACTGTTCAATAGACAGGGCGTGGTCGTCGCTTCCGGCGACGACGCGACGCCGGTCG
>NZ_CAHJWX010000323.1 GCF_903643065.1 Sphingomonas bacterium
CGGCGCGGGCCGGCGAACACAGGGGCCCGGCCGCGACGGTCGCCGACCCACGTTCCTCGTCCCAAGCGGCGCGAGCCGGATCGCGCTACGCCGCCTTTGCCCGGGCATAGGCCTGCGAGCCGCGCGTGATCACCGCGTCGCCCGGCTCGATCGCGGCGACGGGGATGTCGGGCAGCGCCTTCAGCCGGTCGTACATCGGCCCGAAATCGGTCTCGACCGTCAGGCGCAGCAGCTCGTCGAAGCTCGGCACCACGAAGTAATTCTGCTGGAAGTCATCGATCCGGTACTCGGTGCGCATCACGCGGGCGAGGTCGAAGCCGATCCGGTGCGGCGACGGATCGTCGAGCGCGAAGCGCGTCTCGGCGAAGCTCGACACGATGCCCGAGCCATAGATGCGCAACTCGCCGCCCTCGCGGATCAACCCGAACTCGACCGTGTACCAGTAGAGCCGGCCGAGCCATTTGAGCGCATCGTGCGCCATCGCGCGCTGGCCGCCCTTGCCATAGGCCTCCAGGTAATCGGCGAAGACCGGGTCGGCGAGCATCGGCACGTGGCCGAACACGTCGTGGAAGACGTCGGGCTCCTGCAGATAGTCGAGCTGGTCCGGGCGGCGGATGAAATTGCCCGCGACGAAGCGGCGGTTCGCCATGTGATCGAAGAACACCTCGTCCGGCACCAGCCCCGGCACCG
Source organism: Sphingomonas bacterium (assembly GCF_903643065.1). Taxonomy (GTDB): domain Bacteria; phylum Pseudomonadota; class Alphaproteobacteria; order Sphingomonadales; family Sphingomonadaceae; genus Sphingomonas. The sequence continues at coordinate 691 of NZ_CAHJWX010000323.1, forward strand.
CGACGACACGCCAGCCGGTGAGCGCCGCCAGCCGATCCGACAGTTCCTCGAAGTTGGGGATGCCGCCGTCGGACAGCTTGAGCAGGTCGAGCCCGCGCAGATACGCCCGCGACGCGCGGCCGGGGAGCAGCGCGGTCTGCCGCGCGAACAGCGTGTCCCAGGTGGCATGCTCCGCCGCCGTGTAACGGTCCCAGCCCTGCGGGATCGTCCAGTCGGCGGCGGCGCCGGGCGGGGGCTGGTCCAGCCCATGGGTATCGTCGGCCACCGCTGTCCCCTAACCTGTCCGTCATGCGCAACGCCCGCCCCCTCGCGCTGGTTGCCGTGCCGGTCTCCGTCCTGGCGCTGGCGGTGCTCGGCTATGGCGTGGCGGCGCTGGTGGGCGGGTCGATCCCGACCAACGCGGGCTGGCGTCCACCCGCGCGGGGCGTGACGATCTGGGTCGAGTCCGGCCCGATCCATACCGGACTGGTGCTGCCCAAGGTCGCGGCGGGCGTGGACTGGCGCGGCTTCGCGCCGCCGGGCGACTTCGGCGACCCGCGTGCCGCCGGGTTCGGCTATCTCGCGATCGGCTGGGGCGAGCACGGCTTCTTCCTCGGCACGCCGACCTGGCGCGAGCTGCGGCCCGGCACGGTGCTGCGCGCGGTGGCGGGCAGCGACGAGACGCTGCTCCATGTCGAGCATGTCGCGCGGCCGGTGGCGGGCGAGGACGAGCGGCCGGTGACGCTCACGCCGGCGCAATACCGGCGGCTGGCGGCGTTCATCGTGTCGAGCCGCCGGCCGGGCGGGCGGCGCTGGCGCGGCTATGGCCCGGCCGATGTCTTCTATGAGGCGCGGGGGCGTTACGGGCTCGGGCACACGTGCAACAGCTGGACGAGCGACGCGCTGCGGACCGCCGGCGTGCGGGTCGGCTGGTGGACGCCGCTGCCGGTGACGGTGAGCGGGTGGTTCGGAGTGACGGGATGACGCAATATTTCGAGGATATGGTCGTCGGCGCGGTCGAGCGGTTCGGCGCCTATCGGGTCACGCGCGAGGAGGTGATCGACTTCGCGCGACGCTTCGATCCGCAGCCTTTCCACCTGTCGGACGAGGCGGCGGCGGCCACGCATTTCGGGCGGCTGTCGGCGTCGGGCTGGCACAGCTGCGCGATGGTGATGGCGATGCTGGTCGAGCATCTCCAGGCCATCGACCATGCGGGGCTCGGCTCGCCAGGCATCGACGCGCTACGCTGGCTCCGACCCGTCCATCCGGGCGACACGCTGCGCTGCGAAACCGAACTGCTGGAGAAGCGGCGGTCGGCGAGCCGGCCGGCGATGGGCAGCTTCAAGTCGCGGCTGATCGCGTACAATCAGGATGATGTCGCGGTGCTGTCGATGGTGTCCATCGGGCTGATCCGCGTCCGGGAAGCTATCCCATCGTCGGGATGACGAAGGCGTCCTGCACGCGGGCGGGGCCGCCGTCCTCGCTCCCGCGCGCGAGCGCCGAGCCGTCGGGCCAGCGCTGGGTGACGGTCTTGACCCTGGTCCAGAACCGCACGCCTTCCATCCCGTGCTGGTTGTGATCGCCGAAGCCGGAGCGCTTCCACCCGCCGAACGAGTGATAGGCGACCGGCACCGGGATCGGCACGTTGATGCCCACCATGCCGACCTCGACGCGCGCGGCGAACTCGCGCGCGGCATGGCCGTCGCGGGTAAAGATCGCGACGCCGTTGCCGTACTGGTGCTCGCTCGGCAGCCGCACCGCCGTGTCGAAGTCGGGCGCGCGGACGATCTGGAGCACGGGGCCGAAGATCTCTTCCCGGTAGGACCGCATCGCCGGGGTGACGCAATCGAACAGCGACGGGCCGATGAAGAAGCCCTGCTCATGACCCTGCAAGCTGAAGCCGCGCCCGTCGACGACCAGCTCGGCCCCCTCGTCGACGCCGGTCTGGATCCAGTTCTCCACGCGCTGCTTGTGCGCGGCGTTGACCACCGGGCCGTAATGCGCGTCCGCGTCGGTCGAGACGCCGACCCGCAACGCCGCGATGGCGGGGATCAGCTTGTCGCGCAGCGCGTCGGCGGTCCGCTCGCCGACCGGCACGACGACGGGGAGCGCCATGCAGCGCTCGCCCGCGCTGCCGAACGCGGCGCCGGCCAGGTCCGCCACGACCTGATCGAGGTCCGCGTCGGGCAGGACGATGCCGTGGTTCTTCGCCCCGCCCATCGCCTGGACGCGCTTGCCCGCCGCGACCCCGCGCCGGTAGACGTGGTGCGCGATGTCGGACGAGCCGACGAAGCTCACCGCCGCGATCGCCGGGTGATCGAGGATCGCGTCGACCATCTCCTTGTCGCCGTGCACGACCTGAAGGATGCCGTCGGGCGCGCCCGCCTCGCGCATCAGCTCGGCCAGGCGCACCGGCACGGACGGATCGCGCTCGGACGGCTTGAGGATGAAGGCGTTGCCGCACGCGATCGCGACGCCGAACATCCACATCGGGATCATCGCGGGGAAGTTGAACGGCGTGATCCCCGCGCCGATGCCCAGCGGTGTACGCATCGAATAGACATCGATCCCCGGCCCGGCGCCGGGCGTATACTCGCCCTTGAGCAGGTGCGGGATGCCACAGGCGAACTCGATCACCTCCAGCCCGCGCTGGATGTCGCCCTTGCTGTCGGCGATCACCTTGCCGTGTTCCGACGAGAGCAGGTGGGCGAGCGCGTCCATGTTCGCCTCGACCAGCTCCTTGAAGCGGAACATCACGCGGGCTCGGCGCTGCGGGTTGGTCGCCGCCCAGCCGGGCTGCGCCGCACGCGCGGCGGCGACCGCGCGCTCCAGCTCCGCGGCG
>NZ_CAHJWX010000324.1 GCF_903643065.1 Sphingomonas bacterium
GACGATCGCGGCTTCGCGGCGCGCGCGGGCGACGAGGTGCGCTCCTGGTTCGGCGACGAGCAGGCCGAACGCCGCCGCGAACAGGACGCGCGCGACGGGGAGCGTGGCGGCGCGCGTGGCGGGCACGAGCATTACCATGACTGGCGCGACCAGCAGGTCCGCCAGTTCGACCGCGACTATCAGGAATATCATCAGGAAAACCGGCAGAAGTTCCACGACGAGTTCTCGTCCTGGCGCACCGAGCGGCAGGGCCAGCGCGACCTGCTGGGCAAGGTGAGCGAGCATCTGGAAGTCGTGGGCAGCGACGGTGAGCATGTCGGCACGGTCGACAAGGTGCGCGGCGACCGCGTGATCCTGACCAAGAACGACGTCGACGCGGGCGGGCGGCACCACAGCTTCCCGTCGCGCTGGATCAGGTCGGTCGACGGCAAGGTCGTGGTGACCAGGACCGCCGCCGAGGCCAAGCAGCACTGGCAGGACGAGGAACGCCAGGGCGCGATGTTCGGCGGCCAGGACCGCGACCCCGGCGCGGGCGGCACCGGCACCTATTGAGCCCATGGCTCATCGCGAAGGGCCCGGCGGCGACGCCGGGTCCTTTCGGCGAACGGGCAGGCGTCGTCACGGCCTGCCAGGCAGGAGATCGCCGGTGACATCGTTCTTCCTCGCCGTTCCCGCGCTCGCGACCGTCTACGGACCCGCCGACTCGATCCGGCTGGCAAAGGGCAGCCGGGTGGCCAGGCCTGGTCGCTTCGGCGCGTCACCGGCCGGATATCTCCGGGCAAGCATGTCGTGTTCGACGGCGCGGTGGTCGAGCGACCGATCGCGGTCGAGGTCGCCCGCCGTCCCGATCACCTCGCGCTGGCAGCACGAGGTGGACGTGACGCTGGCGAGCCAGTTCGTCAGCGCCGATCGACGGGCGCGCCAGCCTAGCGACGCCATGCGTGTTGGCGGCGGCTTCGCGCCGCGCATCATCCAGGTGTTGCCACCAAACGACGGGATTTAAGATGACCCAGACGCCTGCCCTGCTGATCTACACCAGCTATCGCCTCCTTCCCGACAACACGGAAGCGTTCCGGGCGCTCGCGCTGCGCATGGCGACCGCGGCGCGCGGGCGTGACGGCTGCGCCTTTCTCGACGTCGCGCAGGATGCCGCCGACCCGGCGACCTTCCGGCTGATCGAGGGCTGGCGCGACCAGGCGGCCCTGGATGCCCATGGCGCCAGTGACGAGTTCCAGGCCGTGATGAAGGAGGCCGGGGCGCTGAAAGTGGTTGACCGGTCCATCGACCTGTATTCGGTCGCGGACAAGAAGACGGTCGGCCTGCCCTCCTAATCGAGGAGAGCCGCGAGTGGCGGGTTGACGTCGAACGACACGATCGTGCCAGCTAATAATCGCAGTGTTGGCGGCGGGCTCAAGACGGGGCGTCGATGATCCTCCCCAACTTCACCGGTAGGACTGCTATCGGCTGCGATACTGAAGTGCCGCCAACCCTACGGTTGACGGCCCTTCGTTCGACTCGCTGTCGCGGCAAGGGTGACGGGTCTGCGCCACGCGTTCGAACACCGCCTCGCCTTCGCGTCGCTGACGGTAGGCCGCCATCCGAACTCGCGCGTCGCATGCGTTTTCGCCCATCTCGGGTGATCCCGTCCCGGTCAGATCGCGCCGCTGAACGTGTCGCACCGCGCCGGGTCGCCCGTGTCGAGCCCTTGCTTGAGCCAGTGCATCCGCTGCGCCGAGGTGCCGTGGGTGAAGCTGTCGGGGACAACACGGCCCTGGCTTTCCTCCTGCAACGTGTCGTCGCCGATCGCGTGCGCGGCGGTCATGCCCTCTTCGATGTCGCCCGGATCGAGCCGGTCGCGGTTGTTCGCTGCCCAGACGCCGGCGAAACAGTCCGCCTGCAGTTCCAGCCGGACCGACGCGGCGTTGCCCGCGCGCTCGTCGCCACGCTGCTCCATGTCGCGGACCTTGTCCGACGTGCCGAGCAGATTCTGGATATGGTGGCCGAACTCGTGCGCGATCACGTAATCCTGCGCGAAGTCGCCCGAGGCGTGGAAGCGGTTCTGCAATTCGGCGAAGAAGCTCGTGTCCAGATAGATGCCCTGATCCTGCGGGCAGTAGAACGGGCCCATCGCCGATTGCGCGGCGCCGCAGCCGGACTGGCCATTGCCCGAGTAGAATTGCAGATTGGGCTTCTCGAACCGCTTGCCCTCGCGCTGGAAGATCGCCGCCCAGGTGCGCTGCGCCGACTCGAAGGCGTTGCAGGCGGCCTTGCTGCTCGCATCGACCGCGCAGGCCTGCGCCACCGAGTTGCCCGTCCCGCTCGCCGGCCGCGTCGCCACCGGCGCGCTGCCGCCAACCAGCCCGCCCAGGCTGTTCAGCCCACCGCCGAACACCGCGAACAGGATCAGCACCACCGCGATGCCGCCACAGCCGAAGCGGCTGCCGATCAGCGGCAACAGCCCGAACAACAGGCCGCCACCGCTCCCGCCACCCCCGCCAAAGCCGAACCCGCCGCCGCCGCCCTGGCCGCGCTGGTCGCCGACGTTGATGTCGTTGGGGTCGAAATCGTCGAGCCGCATGCCGCTTGTCCTGCTTCGTTGCGGCCGTCTAACCCGCCGCGCCGGCGCCGGGTTGCACGCGCGCGGCGTCCGCGCCATGCCGGAGCGATGAGCTTCCTCACCGGCAGGACCGCGATCGTCACCGGCTCCACCTCCGGCATCGGCCTCGCCTATGCCCGCGCGCTCGCGGCGCAGGGCGCGACGGTGGTGATCAACGGCTTTGGCGAGGCGGGCGCGATCGAGGCGATCCGCGCCGAGCTGGGTGGGCTGTACGACCCCGCCGACATGACCCGGCCGGCCGAGATCGCGGCGATGGTCGAGCGCGCGGTCGCCGCGACCGGCTCGGTCGACATCGTCGTCAACAATGCCGGAGTCCAGCATGTCGCGCCGATCGCCGACTTCCCCGTCGAACGCTTCGACGCGATCATCGCGATCGTGATGTCGTCCGCCTGGCATCTGATTCGCGCCGCGCTGCCGCGCATGCGCGAGCGCGGCTGGGGCCGGATCATCTCCACCGGCTCGGCGCACTCGCTCGTCGCCAGCCCCAACAAGAGCGCGTACATCATGGCCAAGCATGGGCTGGCGGGGCTGACCAAGACGGTGGCGCTGGAATGCGCGCGCGACAACGTCACCTGCAACCTCGTCTCGCCCGGCTATGTCTGGACGCCACTGGTCGAGAACCAGATCCCGGACACGATGCGCGCGCGCGGGCTGACCCGCGAGCAGGTGGTGGACGACGTGCTGCTCGCCGCGCAGCCGACCAAGCGCTTCGTCACGCCGGAGGAGGTGGCGGCGCTGGGCGTGTTCCTGTGCCGGGAGGAGGCGCGGTCGATCACCGGCGCCAACCTGCCGGTCGACGGCGGCTGGACGGCCGCATGAGTGCGTTTTGCCTGGCACTGCTCGCCGCCGCGCGGCCGGCGCCCTGCGTCGCGCCCTCGCCATGGCG
>NZ_CAHJWX010000325.1 GCF_903643065.1 Sphingomonas bacterium
CGCCACTGCCCCCGCCCGTGCGCGCCGAGGTCGCCGCGCCCGCCTACACGCCCGCGGTGCCGCCCGCGCGCTATGAGGCGATGGTCGCCCGCGCGCAGGACTATATCGCCGCCGGCGACATCTTTCAGGTCGTCGTCGCGCAACGCTTCTCCGCGCCCTTCGCGCTGCCGCCGTTCGAGCTGTACCGCTCGCTCCGGCGCATCAACCCCTCGCCCTTCCTCTACCATCTCGATCTGCCCGGCTTCGCGCTGATCGGCTCCAGCCCGGAAATCCTCGTCCGCGTCCGCGATGGCGAGATCACCGTCCGCCCGATCGCCGGCACGCGTCCGCGTGGGCGCACCTCGTCCGAGGACGAGCTGCACGCGCGCGAGCTCTTGGCCGATCCCAAGGAGCGCGCCGAGCATCTGATGCTGCTCGATCTCGGCCGCAACGACGCCGGCCGCGCGGGCGCGCCGGGCAGCGTGCGCGTGACCGACAGCTACACGATCGAGCGCTACAGCCACGTCATGCACATCGTCTCCAACGTCACGGCGACGCTGGCGCCCGGCAAGGACGCGCTCGACGCGCTGTTTGCGGGCTTCCCCGCCGGCACCGTCTCCGGCGCGCCCAAGGTCCGCGCCTGCGAGATCATCGCCGAGCTGGAGCCCGAGCGGCGCGGCGCCTATGCCGGCGGCGTCGGCTATTTCTCGCCGGACGGCTCGATGGATTCGTGCATCGTGCTCAGGACGGCGGTGGTGAAGGACGGCATCATCCACGTCCAGGCCGGCGCCGGCATCGTCGCCGACAGCGTGCCGGCGGCCGAGCAGCGCGAATGCGAGGCCAAGGCCGGCGCCATGCTCGCCGCCGCCCGCGACGCGATCGCGCGCGCGGGCGAGGCGGACTGGGGTCAATGACCGCTCCCCTCTCCCCTTGCGGTAGAGGGCGGGAGGTCCGCAGGGCCGGAAGGGTGAGGAATGTGAGCCGCAGACTCGCGCGAACGCCACCCCCTCATCCCGCACTACCCGCCACCTTCTCCCGCAGCGGGAGAAAGCTTCAATCCGGCTCCGCCCCGCTCGAATCCGCCCGCGCCCGCGCGCGCTTGTCCGCCGAGAATGCCCGCGCGGTCGCGAGCGCGCAGCCCGACTGGCCACCCGTGCCCACCGCCGAGCAGGTGTCCGGCAACCCCGCCGCGACGCGCCCCGCCTGATCCGCCACGGCGGTGCGGTTGACCCAGCTCTGGTTGGGCGCCGCCTGCGCCGCGCCTTCGTCGCGCAGGCCGGACGGGATGCGGTACGGCTCGTCCAGCGTCCGGCACACCACCACCTCGTCCGCCGAGGTCGCGACCGGGCAGCGCTCGCCCTGGCGAAGCTCGACCGAGCGGTAACGTTTGGGGGTCGACCCCGTCTGCGCGGCGGCGAGGCCGGGCATCAGGATCAGCGCGGTGGCGATGGCGACACGAAGCATGACAAATTCCTTCAGCCAGAAACAACGCGCCCGTCCTCGCTTCGGTCCCCTGAACGCGGCAGGAACGGGATCACCGCGCGATAGTTTGCCGGGCTCCCCGATCCACGCCACGCCGGCTGGCCCCGCGTGAGCCGGTACCAGTCCTCGACGATCGCCGCCTGTTGCTCGATGCCATAGCGCGCGAACGGCCGCGCCGGATCGAGCGCGCCATAGCGATAACGCCGCTCCCAGAGCCCGCGCGGGATCACCCACTGGCCCTGCTGATGCTGCCAGACATGGACCAGCTCGTGGATCAGCCATGCCATGCCGGCCCAATCGCCAGAGAAATCGGGCCGCCAGTCTTCGCGCCGGAAATGCACCGCGCCGAGCGGCGTCACCGCGGTCCGGCGCGGCTGGAACGGCGTGAACCCGCGCGCATGGATCCGCACTCGTGCCCAATCGATCGCGTCGCCGAATACCGCGCGTGCCGCCACCAGCTCGTCGGGGGTAAGCGGTCGCCATTGCCCGCGCAGCCATGCCCAGATACCCTTTGTCACTTGCTCCCTGCTCCCTGCTCCCTCGTCCGGAGGTGACGAACCGCGAGCGACCGCCTAAAGCCGCCTCCATGATCCTCGTCATCGACAATTACGACAGCTTCACCTGGAATCTCGTCCACTATCTCCAGGAGCTGGGCGCGGCGGTCGAGGTGGTGCGCAACGACGCGATCTCGGCGGGGCAGGCGCTGTCGTCGGGCGCGGACGCGTTCCTGATCTCGCCCGGCCCCAAGACCCCCGACGATGCCGGCGTGACGCTCGACCTCGTCGCCGCTTGCGTTGAGGCGCGCCGGCCGCTGCTGGGCGTGTGCCTGGGGCATCAGGCGATCGGCCAGCATTTCGGCGGCCGCGTCGAGCGCGGTGGCCTGATGCATGGCAAGACCAGCCCGGTCCTCCACGACGGCACCGGCCTGTTCGAGGGTCTCCCCTCGCCGTTCACGGCGACGCGCTACCATTCGCTGATCGTCAACGCCGTGCCCGCCACGCTCGTCGTCAACGCGCGCGCGGAGGACGGCACCGTCATGGGCTTCCGCCACCGCGACCTGCCCATCCACGGCGTCCAGTTCCATCCCGAAAGCATCGCCACCGAACACGGCCACGCGCTCCTCGCCAATTTCCTGCGCCTCGCCGGCGTGCAGGCGGAGGCGATGGTGTGAGCGCCGCGCCGCTACCCCTTCCGCGATGACCACCTTCGCCATCCTCCCCGACGCGCTGACCCCGCTCAGCCACGAAAGCGCGGGCCAGGCCTTTGCCACGATCCTCGACGGCCATGCGCCGGATCAGGCGGTCGCCGCCTTTCTGCTCGCGCTCGCCGATCGCGGCGAGACCTCGATCGAGATCGCCGCGGCCGCGCGGGCGTTGCGTGAGCGACTGCTCCCCATCGCCGCGCCGCCGGGCGCGATCGACGTGTGCGGCACGGGCGGCGACCGCCACCACACGCTCAACGTCTCCACCGCCGTCGCACTCGTCGTCGCCGCCTGCGGCGTGCCCGTCGCCAAGCACGGCAACCGCGCCGCCTCGTCCAGGGCGGGCGCCGCCGACACGCTGGAGGCGCTGGGGCTCGACATGGATCGGGCGGGCGCGCTCGCGGAAGAGACGCTGGCGGAACTCGGCATCTGTTTCCTGTTCGCGGCCAATCACCAGCCCGCAATGCGCCGCATCCAGCCGATCCGCCAGCGGCTGGGCCGGCGCACGATCTTCAACCTCATCGGACCCCTCGCCAACCCCGCCCGCGTCACCCGCCAACTGATCGGCGTCGCCCGACCCGACGATGCCCCCGTCTACGCCGCCGCGCTGGAGGAACTCGGGAGTGAGGCCGCACTCGTCGTCGCGGGCGAGGAGGGGCTGGACGAGCTGTCCGGCGCCGGCCCGAGCGTCGTCGTGGCGGTCGGCGCCGCTGACCTGCCCGAACGCGTCGCGCCGGAGGACGCCGGCCTGCCGCGCCACCCGCTCAGTGCCGTTCGCGGCGGTGATCCGGCGCACAATGCGCTGGCGCTGCGCCGGCTGCTGGCGGGCGAGCGGGGC
>NZ_CAHJWX010000326.1 GCF_903643065.1 Sphingomonas bacterium
GCGCACCGACGACGATCCGCCCGTCAGCATCGGCGCCTCGCCATCGCCGCCGGTCAGCTCGGCCCAGCCGATCGGATTGGCATGGGCCGGGCTGAGCGGCGCCGCCTCTACCCCCACCGTGCGCCAGTCCGCGCCCAGCTGGTCCGCCACCGCCTGCGCCAGCGCGGTGAACACCCCCTGGCCGTGCTCCACCTGCGGCACGGCGACGGTGACGTGCCCGTCCTCGCCGATCTTCAGCCACGCGCCGAACAGATGCTCGCCCGGCCCCGCCACCAGCGTCGCCGCGTACCGGCGCGGCCACCATTCCCAGGCGAGCACCAGCCCCACCCCGACGCCGCCGGACACGAGCAGGGCGCGGCGGTCGAGCGACATGGCATGGCCCTAACGCCAGCCCCCGTTGCCGTCATGCTGAACTTGTTTCAGCATCCGCGCGCTCCGCGAGCTGAAGGACGGATGCCGAGGCGGCGCATGGATCCTGAAACAAGTTCAGGAAGACGGTGTGACCCGCGAGGCTATCTCCCCCGCCCACACCGACCGATAGTCCTCGCGCAGGGCCAGCTTGTCGATCTTCTCCGTCCCCAGCCGGGGCAGCGGCGCGGCGGCCAGCCAGATGCGCTGGGGCACCTTGAACGCGGCGAGGTGCTGCTGAAGAAATGCGCGCAGCCCCGCCTCGTCCGTGCCGTCCGCCAGCACCACCGCGCCGGGCACCTCGCCCAGCCGCTCGTCGGGCAGCGCGAACACCGCCGCCTCGCGCACGCCGGGATGTTCGTACAGCGCGGCCTCCACCTCCTGGCAGCTGATGTTCTCGCCGCCGCGGATGATGATGTCCTTCTTGCGGTCGACGATGAAGAGATAGCCGTCCTCGTCCAGATAGCCGATGTCGCCCGTCAGGAAATAACCGTCCGCCGTGAACGCCGCCGCCGTCGCTTCCGGCCGGTCCCAATAGCCGGCGAAGTTCGCCGCCGAGCGGATGCCCACCTCGCCGCGCGCGCCGAGCGGCAGCGCGCGGCCGTCGGCGATGATCGCGAGGTCGGCGAGCGGCGCCGACGGTGGCCCGGCGGAGGTCGGCTTGGCGAGATAATTGGTCCGCCAATTGCCCGTGCCGACGGCGTTGGTCTCGGTCAGCCCATAGCCGATCAGCGGCGCCGGCCCGCCCATCTCGTCGTGCAGCCGCTTGACGTGCTCCGCCGGCCGGGGCGCCCCGCCGGCGGCGAAGTCGCTGACGCTGGACAGGTCATAGTCGCCCCGGCGCGGGTGGGTGAGGATCTCGAAGCTCATCAGCGGCACGCCGACGAAATAGCTGATCCGCTCCGCCTCGATCAGCCGCATCGCGGCCTCCGCCTCCCATTTGGGCATCAGCACCAGCTTGCGGCCCATCGCGAAGCTCTGCAGGAACACGGGCACTTCGGCGGTGACGTGGAACAGCGGCACCGTCAGCAGCGTCGAGGGCTGGCCGGTGGGCGGCTGGCCGTCCGCCGTCGCCAGCCCCACCATCACCAGCGCCTGCGCCAGATAGTTGAGCACCGCCTGCAGCACCGCGCCATGGGTGGAGATCGCGCCCTTGCTTTGCCCGGTCGAGCCGGAGGTGAACAGGATCGTCGCCCAGTCGTCCGGCCCCAATTCGGGCAGGGTTCCGGGCATGGTTCCGGGGAGCGCGCCGGCGCCGTCCGCCGCCGGGCCCGCCAGCGGCGCGATCGCCCGGTCGAGCGGCAGCGTGTCGTCCAGCTCGATCAACGGCGGCCCGTCCACCACACCCAGCCGCGCGACGCGCGGGCCATCGGCGACGATCAACGCGCACCGCACCTCGCGCAGCGCCGCCGTCATCTCGTCCGCCTGCCACCAGCCGTTCAACAGCGTCGCCACGCCGCCCGCGATCAGGACGCCCATGTACGTGGCGATCCACGCGGGCGAGTTGCGCATCGCGATCCCGACCCGGTCGCCCCGGCCGATCCCCCGCGCCGCCAGCCCGTGCGCGACGCGCCGGGCGTGGGCATGGACCTGCGCGAAGGTCAGCCGCTCCTCGCCGGCGACCAGAAAGGTCGCGTCGGCATGCTCGGCGCAGTAATGCGCGATGTAATGGGCCAGGCTCGGCGGCGCGGCGGTGATGACGGGCAGGTCGATGCCGAAGCGCGAGGGCGCGGTGCCCAGCGGCAGCATCCCCGCCGGCGCGGTGATCGCGGCCATGGTCGCGGCCATCCGCCGGTCCAGTTCGCTCGGCATCATTCTCTCCGCTTGCCCGTTTGTCGTTGCGGCCCTTATGCAAGCCGCGATGCCTGGGGAAAAGCCTTGATCCTGCCCGCTCTCGCCGCCGCGACCGCCGTCGGCGATCCCGCCGGCCATATCCGCTTCGACCAGCTCGGGCTGCACCCGAACATCTTCTCGCTCGACCTGAAGATGTTCCACTTCACGCTGCGCTGGTATTCGATCGCTTATATCACGGGGATCGTGGTCGGCTGGTGGTATCTGCTGCGGCTGATCCGGCGGCCGGGCGCGCCGATGAGCCGCGCGCACGCCGACGACCTGGTCTTCTACGCGACGCTGGGGATCATCGTCGGCGGGCGGGTCGGCTATGCCTTGTTCTATGTGCCGCGCCTGTTCCTCTCGCTCGACTTCTTCAAGCTGTGGGACGGCGGCATGAGCTTTCACGGCGGGGTGATCGGCACCTCGCTCGGGCTGATCCTGTTCGCGCGCAAGCACGGGCTGAACTGGCTGCGCGTCCACGATTTCGTCGCCTGCTGCGTGCCGTTCGGGCTGGGGTTCGGCCGGCTCGCCAATTTCGTCAACGGCGAGCTGTGGGGCCGGCCGACGGACGTGCCCTGGGCGATCGTGTTTCCCAACACGGTCGAGTTCCCGCTGGTCGATCCGGCGCGCCACCCCAGTCAGCTCTACGAGGCGGGACTGGAGGGGATCGTGCTGTTCGCGGTGCTGTGGTCGGCGTTCTGGCGGACGGGCGCGCGCTACGATCCGGGCAAGCTCGTCGGCCTGTTCCTGGTCGGCTACGGCCTGGCGCGCTATGCGATCGAGTTCTTCCGCGAGCCCGACCGGCAATATCAGACCGGGCTGCTCGGCCACGCCGGCACGCACATGGGCCAGCTCCTGTGCCTGCCGATGATCGCCGGCGGCGCCTGGCTGATCGCCACCGCCGCCGGCCGCCGCGCGCGCGTGGTGCCGATCGCGGGGGCGGTGGATGTCGCCTGACGATCTCCCCCTCCCGCAAGCGGGAGGGGGAGAGGGAGGCGCGCTTGCCGATCGCCTCGCCCGCGCGATCGCGCTCGCCGGGCCGATCCCGCTCAGCCAGTTCATGGCCGCCGCCAACGCGCATTATTACGCCACGCGCGATCCGCTCGGCGCCGCAGGCGACTTCGTCACCGCGCCCGAGATCAGCCAGATGTTCGGCGAGCTGGTCGGGCTGTGGTGCGCCGACGGGTGGGACCGCGCCGGGCGGCCGGACGCCGCGTGGGTGGAGCTGGGCCCCGGCCGCGGCAC
>NZ_CAHJWX010000327.1 GCF_903643065.1 Sphingomonas bacterium
GTCGATCCGCCAGCCCGCCGCGTTTACCGGTATCGCGGGGATCAAGCCGACCTATGGCCGCTGCTCGCGCTGGGGCACGATCGCCTTCGCCTCGTCGCTCGACCAGGCCGGGCCGATGGCGCGCGACGTGCGCGATTGCGCGATCCTGCTCGAACAGATGGCCGGCTTCGACGCCAAGGACGCCACCTCGCTCCAGCTCGACGTGCCGGCGTGGGAGCGCGGATTATCGTGCGATCTCAGTGGCGTCCGGGTGGGTATTCCCGAGGAATATCGGGTCGATGGCATGCCCGCCGAGATCGAGGCGCTGTGGCGGCGGGGGATCGACTGGCTCCGCGACGCGGGCGCGGCGATCGTGGAGGTGTCGCTTCCCCACACGCGCTACGCGCTGCCGGCCTATTACATCATCGCGCCGGCGGAAGCCTCGTCCAACCTCGCCCGCTATGACGGTGTCCGCTATGGCCTGCGCGACCTGCCCGATGGCGCGGGGTTGCAGGACATGTACGCCGCGACGCGCGCCGATGGCTTCGGCGCGGAGGTCAAGCGGCGGATCCTGATCGGGACCTATGTCCTGTCCGCGGGGTTTTACGACGCCTATTACACCCAGGCGCAGAAGGTGCGCGCGCTGATCGCACGCGATTTCGAGCGGGCGTGGGAGCGATGCGACGTGCTGCTCACCCCGACCGCGCCGTCCGCCGCCTTTGCGCTGGGCGAGAAGTCGGCGGACCCGCTGGCGATGTACCTCAACGACGTGTTCACCGTGCCCTCCTCGCTCGCCGGCCTGCCCGCGATGAGCGTGCCGGGTGGGCTGGACGCGGCCGGGCTGCCGCTCGGGCTGCAGATCATCGGCCGGCCGCTCGACGAACAGCTGGTGCTCAATGCCGGGCTGGCGATCGAGGAGCGGGCGGGGTTCACGGCACGGCCTGAGGCGTGGTGGTAGGATGAGCGACTATCGGATCGAGGGCGCGACCGGGGCTTGGGAGGTGGTGATCGGGCTGGAGGTCCACGCCCAGGTCACGTCGAACGCCAAGCTGTTCTCCGGCGCCGCGACCGCGTTCGGCGCGGCGCCGAACACGCAGGTGTCGCTGATCGACGCGGCGATGCCGGGCATGCTGCCGGTGCCGAACGCCGAATGCATCCGCCAGGCGGTGCGCACGGGCATGGCGATCGATGCGCGGATCAACCGCTGGAGCCGGTTCGACCGCAAGAATTATTTCTACGCCGATCTGCCGCAAGGGTATCAGATCTCGCAGCTTTATCATCCGCTTGTCGGCGAAGGCTATCTCGATGTCTCACCCGACGAGAAGAAGCCGGATGCCGTCAAGCGGATCGGTGTCGAGCGCATCCATGTCGAGCAGGACGCGGGCAAGCTGATGCACGATCAGCATCCGACGCGCTCCTATGTCGATCTCAACCGGTCGGGCGTCGCGCTGATGGAGATTGTCAGCCGGCCGGACCTGCGGTCGCCGGCGGAAGCGGGCGCTTACCTGCGCAAGCTGCGATCGGTGTTGCGGTATGTCGGCTCGTGCGACGGCAACATGGAGGAAGGATCGATGCGCGCCGACGTCAACGTCAGCGTGCGGCGGCCGGGGGGCGAGCTGGGGACACGGACGGAGACCAAGAACGTCAATTCGGTCCGCTTCGTGATGCAGGCGATCGAGTTCGAGGCGAAACGGCAGGTCGCGGTGCTGGAGGACGGCGGCGCGATCGAGCAGGAAACGCGATTGTTCGACCCGGACACGGGCACGACGCGGACGATGCGATCCAAGGAAGATGCCCATGATTACCGGTATTTCCCCGATCCGGATCTGTTGCCGCTGGAACTGGACGAGGCGATGCTGGCCGAATGCCGCGCCTCCCTGCCCGAACTGCCGGATACCAAGCGCGCGCGGTACGAGGCGGTGGGGGTGACGGCGTACAATGCCGGGGTGCTGACCGCCGAGGTGGAGACGGCACGGTGGTTCGATGCGCTGCTGACGGCGGGCGTGCCGGCTGGCCCCGCGTCCAATTGGGTGACGGGCGAGCTGTTCGGGGCGCTCAACCGGCTTGACGTCGGTATCGAGCAATCACCGGTAAGTCCCTCGCGAGCCGCGGAATTGCTGGCCCTGATCGCCGATGGCACGCTGTCCGGCAGCCTTGCCAAGCAGGTGTTCGAGGTGATGCTCGACACCGGTCAGGGCGCGGCCACGATCGTGGAGGAGCGCGGGCTCAGGCAGACCAGCGACACGAGCGCGATCGAGGCGGTGATCGCCGACGTGCTGGCCCGGAACCCCGGCCAGCTGGAACAATATCGCGGCGGCAAGGTGGCGCTGTTCGGCTTCTTCGTCGGCCAGACGATGAAGGCGATGGGGGGCAAGGCGAACCCCGGGCTGGTCAACGAGCTGCTCAAGGCGGCGCTGGGATAGGCGCCCGGAGCCGCCGGACGCCACCTTCCGCCCCTGAGCAGTTCAGAGCTGGCCTAGCAGGTAATCCGCGCTGCTGACCTCGAACGCGCCGGGCGCCTCGACGTTGAGCTGCTCGACGACGCCGTCATCGACCACCATCGAATAGCGCTGCGACCGCTTGCCCATGCCGAACTTCGCGCCATCGAAGCTGAGCCCCAGCGCGTCGGCGAACGCGGCATTGCCGTCCGCCAGCATCGTGATCTCGGCGGCATCGCCCTGCCTGGCCCAGGCGCCCATCACGAACGGATCGTTGACGGCGGTGCAGGCGACCGTGTTGATGCCCTTCGCCGCCAGATCGCCGGCCTTCTCGACATAGCCGGGCAGATGGCGCGCCGAACAGGTCGGCGTGAAGGCACCGGGCACGGCGAACAGCGCGATGCGGCGGCCGGCAAAGAAGTCGGCGGTGGTGACGGCCTCCGAACCGGACTCGGTCACCTGGAGCAGCGTGGCGTCGGGCAGGCGGTCGCCGATCGCGATGGTCATGGCTTGATTCTCCTCTGCGGCGCCGTTCAGCGCATGCGGGCGTGGATTACAAGCCGCGACGCAGCTAGACCGGAATGATGGACGATCCCGTGTTCCTGTCCGGCCAGTTCCTGCTCGCGACGCCCGGCATGCGCGATCCGCGCTTTGCCCGCGCGGCGATCGCGATGTGCACGCACGATGCCGACGGGGCGCTGGGCATCGGCGTCGGCACGACGATCGACGGGCTGGGCTTCCACGATCTGCTCGAACAGTTCGACATCGCGCCGGGCGACAGCCCGAACGCGCCGGTGCACCAGGGCGGCCCGGTCGAGCCCCGGCGCGGGTTCGTGCTCCATTCGGCCGATTGGGGCGGGCAGGATACCGTCGACGTGGCGGGGCGCTGGAAATTGTCCGGCTCGATCGACGTGCTCCGGGCGATCGCGGGTGGGGCCGGGCCGGCGCGCTGGCTGCTGGCGCTGGGCTATGCCGGCTGGGGCGCGGGGCAGCTGGATGGCGAGCTGCGCGGCGAGGGCTGGCTCAACGTGCCCGCGAACGCCGCGCTGCTGTTCGACACGCCGGCGG
>NZ_CAHJWX010000328.1 GCF_903643065.1 Sphingomonas bacterium
GCGCGATCCGGCCCGGATCAGCCTCGCCGACATCGTCGAGGCGGTGGAGGGCCCGATCGCGCTCACCGCCTGCGTGGAGGGCGGCGCGCAGGATTGCGGGCTCGACCACCATTGCGTCGTCCGCCCGCACTGGCCGCTCGTCAACGCCGCGCTGCGCGGCGCGCTCGCCGATGTCAGCCTCCAGGCGCTCGCCGCGCCGGCATCTTACCCCAAGGTCCTTGTCTGATGGCAACCCGCAACGCCGAGGCGTACGCCGCCGTATCGAAGAAGTATGAGTGGGGCTTTGCCACCGACATCGAACAGGACTTCGCGCCCAAGGGGCTGAGCGAGGACACGGTGCGGTACATTTCCGCGAAGAAGAACGAGCCGGAATGGATGCTCGACTGGCGGCTGAAGGCGTTCCGTCTTTGGCAGACGATGGAAGCGCCCGACTGGGCCAAGCTCCATGTGGCGCCGATCGATTACCAGAACGCCTATTACTACGCCGAGCCCAAGGTGAAGGCGACGATCGCCTCGCTGGACGAGCTCGACCCGGAGATCCGGCGGACGTACGAAAAGCTCGGCATCCCGTTGCAGGAGCAGAAGCTGCTCGCCAATGTCGAGGGCGCGGCACCCCAGCGGCGCGTAGCGGTGGACGCGGTGTTCGACAGCGTGTCGGTCGCGACGACGTTTCGTGACGAGCTGGAGCGGGCGGGTGTCATCTTCCGTTCGATCAGCGAGGCGATCCGCGAATATCCCGATCTGGTCCGGCAATGGCTGGGCAAGGTGGTGCCCCAGCGCGACAATTACTTCGCGACGCTCAACAGCGCGGTCTTCTCCGACGGCACCTTCGTCTACATTCCTGAAGGGGTGCGCTGCCCGATGGAGCTGTCCACCTATTTCCGCATTAACGCGGAGAATACCGGCCAGTTTGAGCGGACGCTGATCGTCGCCGACAGGGGCGCGTACGTGTCGTATCTGGAGGGCTGTACCGCCCCGATGCGAGACGAGAACCAGCTCCACGCCGCCGTGGTCGAGCTAATCGCGCTCGACGATGCCGAGATCAAATATTCGACGGTGCAGAACTGGTACCCCGGCGATGAGAACGGCGTCGGCGGTATCTACAATTTCGTCACCAAGCGCGCGCTGTGCCAGGGTGACCGCTCCAAGGTGTCGTGGACGCAGGTGGAGACGGGCTCGGCCGTGACGTGGAAATACCCGTCCTGCGTGCTCAACGGCGTCGACAGCGTCGGCGAGTTCTATTCGGTCGCGGTGACCAACAACCGCCAGCAGGCCGACACCGGCACCAAGATGATCCATAACGGCAAGGGCTCGCGCTCGACGATCGTGTCGAAGGGGATCAGCGCGGGGCGGAGCGACAATACCTATCGCGGGCTGGTCAAGGTCGCGCCAGGCGCGGAGGGGGTGCGCAACTTCACCCAATGCGACTCGCTGCTGCTGGGCGACCAGTGCGGCGCGCATACGGTGCCCTATATCGAAGTGCGCAACCCGTCCGCGCAGATCGAGCATGAGGCGACGACGAGCAAGATCAGCGACGACCAGCTGTTCTACGCGATGACGCGCGGGCTGGACCAGGAGGCAGCGGTGGCGCTGATCGTCAACGGCTTCGCTCGCGAGGTGCTCCAGCAGCTGCCGATGGAGTTCGCGGTGGAGGCGCAGAAGCTGCTGGGGATCAGCCTTGAGGGGAGCGTGGGGTGATTGGCGTACTACTTGTAGCGACTCAAGCTGTTGTCCAGTCGAAACTTATCGAATGCGATCGTGCTACGATTGATGCTCAGCATGTTTCTGAGCTGGCTGCTATCGAAGCACGACTGAATGAGTTGCTAGAGCAGAAGCATGAGGTCGTTGAAAAGCGGCTCTCAATCGCAAATCGGAAGGTCGAACTGGCCTCCATGGATCCGCTCAAGCGCAGTCTCAGATCGGCTACGAACCGAAACTATAATGTTCGTGATCTCGACGCGCTTGATTTGGCTCTTCAACAACAGGCAGACGCCATCAGCGACCAAGGGCAGTTGCTATCGAGCGATGCAGCGGCTTCAAAGCGAAAGCACGACCAAACTTATGTGACCTGTGGTCTTTCCGACAGTCACACGAGCCCTTGAGAACATTGATGCTTCTCCTCGCCTCCATCACCGTCGACGGTTCCGACCTCGCGCCGCTGTCGCAGGCCGTCGTCGCGTGCGATCGGGCGGTCGTGTCCAAGGCGGTCGCGGACGACAGCGCGCGGCATAGCCGGTTCCTGCTCGACGGGTTCGCCGAGCAGCAGGCGATCGTCGCCGCGCGTGCGGACCTGGCCGAGCGGCGGCGCAAGCTGCGCGAGGCGGTCAAGGCTGAAAAGGGCGGCGACACGGATGCCGCGCTCGCGCTCGTCCAGCACGGCATCGAGGACCGCCAGCAGGCGCTCGACGACGCGCGCACGCTCGATCGGCTCAAGCTGGAGGCAGTCGGCTATTATCGCGGCCTCTATATCGGCCGCTGTTCCGCCAAGGGCGCCTAGCAAAGAAGATCATGCTGCAGATCAACGACCTCCACGCCGCCGTCGATGGCAAGGCGATTCTCAAGGGCCTGTCGCTCGCCATCAACGCGGGCGAGGTGCACGCGATCATGGGGCCCAACGGCGCGGGCAAGTCGACGCTGGGCTATGTGCTCGGCGGCCGGCCGGGTTACGAGGTGACGGGCGGGTCCGTCACCATCGGTGGGCAGGACCTGCTCGCCCTCGCCCCGCACGAGCGGGCCGCCGCGGGGCTGTTCCTGGGCTTCCAGTACCCGGTCGAGATCCCCGGCGTCTCCAACGTCCAGTTCCTGCGTGAGGCGCTCAACGCGCAGCGGGCCTCGCGCGACGAGAAGGCCCTGTCGGGGGGCGAGTTCCTCAAGCTCGCCCGCGCGGAAGCGGCGAGGCTGGAGATGGACGCGGACATGCTCAAGCGCCCCGTCAATGTCGGCTTTTCCGGCGGGGAGAAGAAGCGCAACGAGATGGTGCAGATGGGGCTGATCGACCCGCGCCTGGCGATCCTGGACGAGACGGACAGCGGCCTCGACATCGACGCGCTGCGCATCGTCAGCGACGGCATCAACCGGATCATGCGGCGTCCGGACAAGGCGGTGATCCTCATCACCCACTACCAGCGGCTGCTCGATTATGTGAAGCCCGACTTCGTCCACGTGCTCGACGGCGGCGTGATCACGCGCACCGGCGGGCCCGAGCTGGCGCATCAGCTGGAGCGCGAAGGCTATGCCGAGGTGGCGGCGTGATCGCTTTCCGTCATGCTGAACTTGTTTCAGCATTCATGCGCGACGCTCATTATCGGCGTGGCGCTGATGATAGCGGGGCCGCATGGACCCTGAAACAAGTTCAGGGTGACGGGCGATGACATTGCTCGACCTCCCATCCACCCGCGCGGAGGCGTGGCGCTGGGCCGACCTCGGTGGGCTCGCCGCCGCCGCCGCGCTGGCGCCGGTCGCGCGGGCG
>NZ_CAHJWX010000329.1 GCF_903643065.1 Sphingomonas bacterium
AACCGATCCGTTGCGCAACGCGCACCATACTCACCGGCGCTCGCGTTCCCGCCGATCAACTGCCGCGGCGCGACGCCGATCTGGTCGCGGTCGCCAAACCCAATTCGATCGCGCTGCGCATTGCGATGGTCGCTGCCGGCGAGGCCGATCTGGTCGCGACGCTGCGCTGGGGGCATGAATGGGACATCGCCGCCGCCGCGCTGCTCGCGGCGGAGGCGGGCGCGGGGGTGACGGACGCGCTGGGCCTCCCGCTTCACTTCAACAAGCCGCGCGCGGAGGCGTTCGGCGTGCTCGCCACCGCCCCGGCGCTGCACCGCGCGGCGGTGGAGCATCTGGCGGAACGCGCGCATCGGCTGGCGAGCGCGGCGTAGGCAGAGGCAATAGCAATTGGGGCTATGCGCCCTTGCCCAGCCCGCCCGGCGCGTCCGCCGTCGGCGCGCGGTCGCGCTCGACATAGCGGATCACCCATTTGGCATAGCCCTCCGGCGCGCGGACGATGTCGGGGACGCCGACCGGATCGTCTCCCGTCTCCACCCAGCCCGCGCCGTCGCAATGCGGGCAGATCGCGCGCGAGCAGCGGAACGAGACGAGGTCGATCGAGATGTTCCACTGGCCATGGCCGCGACAGATCGGGCAGCGCGCGTCGAGGCTGCCGTTGCGGGCGCATAGCGGCACGTTGTCGAACGCGTGCGGGCTGTCGGGCCCGGCGCAGGTCACGAGGTCACTGGCGTGCGGCATGGCGCGGCATGGTCCCTGGATCGTCCTCGTTCGCTTGCCGCACCCGACTCAGGTCCCGCGCAGGTCGGCCATCAGGTCCTGCTTCGGGAACGAACCGAAGCGCAGGTAATCACCCGAGGCGAGATTGCGCGCCATGACCAGCAGGCGCGAGACGGGATGGCGCCCCGCCATCGACCGCCGCCGTTCCAGATAGGCGCGACGGCCCTGGATCACCTGCAGGACGTCGGGCCGGATCCAGCGATCGGGGAAGGCGCGCAGGCGCTCCTCGATGGTAGTCACCCGCGCCAGCGCGAGGTCGGCCGCGTAATGGTCCTGCCCCGTCGATCCGTCGCCGACCGGCGGCTTGGCGAACAGGCCGACGCCGATCAATTGTCCGCCGTGCTGGCGGTAATCGATCAGCGGCTCGGCGATCAGTTCGAGCTGGCTCACCGCCGACAGGACGATGGTGATCCAGTCGTCATGCGAGTAATCGAGCGGGAAGGGCAACAGCACGTCGCGGTAGCTGGCCCGGAACGACAGCAACACACCGTAGCAGAGGCCCCGCTTGATATACAGGTCGAGACCCCGGCCGGTGCGGAACTTCCTCACGCGGCTGGGATGAAGCCCCATATGTTGCCACAGACTGTAACCCAGCGGTTCCAGATCAGGGCCGACGACGGCCGCGTCGCCGATCACGGCGCCGACCTCGGGCCGGGCCTGGTAGGCGGCCTCGTGGCGGGCGAGCTTGTTCGGATGCCAGACGTCGTCCTGATCGGACAGGAGGATGACGTCGCCGCCGGCCAGTTCGACGGCCTGTTCGAAGTTCTTGATGTAGCCGAGCCGCACGGGATTGCGACGGGTCACGACCGGGAAGGGGGCGGTTTGTGCGAACCGGTCGACGATGTCCGGCGTGGCGTCGTCGGAGCGATCGTCGGTGACGACGAGCTCGTCAGGCTGGCGAGTCTGGGTGAGGAGCGAGTCGAGCTGCGCCTGAAGGTGTTTCGCGCCATTGCACGTCGCCATCGCCACGGAGAGTTTCACTGACAGCCCGCCTCGCTCACCGACCGTTCGGCCTTCGCCAGGCCCAGTGCGATGGCTATCGCCGCGACCACCGGGATGCAACCCGTGGCGGCGACTGGATCAGGGCTGCGCGGCCTGAAGCGGCGGTGCGCCGGCCTCGTCCTGCGTCGCATAGCGCACGCGTGCGCGGGGTGGGAGCATGAGCGACGGTGCGGGGCGGCCGGCGGTGACGAGGACCTGATCGATCGGGATCGCGTCCGCCGCCTCGCTGGCGAGGAACGCCTGGACGAGGCGCGTGCCGGCGTGAGGCAGCAGCGTCGGCGGAACGGGGGTGGGCTGGCGCCCCATGCCGAGCAGCCAGTCGGGGCGGCCGGCGATGTGGCGCACGCGCGGGTGGACGACCTGAAGGTCGACGGCGCCGGCATATTGGCCGACGACCAGCGGCTTAGCGCCCGTGAACAGCACGACCGACCGGCCTGTCGCGCGATCGGCGATCACGGCATAGCCGTCGCCACGCTTGTCGCTCGGGTCCTCCGCCAGCGCGACCTGATCGATCGTCAGCGGGTCGATGCCGGTCATCACCTTGAGCCGCGCCGCCATCCATGGAGTCGCGCCCGGCTGGGCCGGCGCCTCGGCGACATGGCCAAAGCCGACATAGACGAACATCTTCGCGCTCGGCTCCGCCCTCAGTGCCGCGGCGAGATGCGTCGCCTGCGCCAACTCGCGCGCGACGATCTGGTCGTCGGGATCGGCCAAACGCTCGGTCGGGATCTGTTCACAGGCGAGCGGTCGATAACCCATCGCCAGCGCCTGTCGCACGAAGTCGCCGAACACCGGATCGGCGGTGTAGTAACCGCTGACCTGACGAGGATAGCCGTCGCGGATCAGGCCGGCGAGCCGTCGCGCCGCCAGCGCCGGATCGGGATTGGCTTCCAGCGTCTCCAGCGCGAGGACGCGATAGCCGAGCGGCCGCAGCGCGCGCGCGACCGCCAGCCCGAAAGCCCGGCCGCGCGGCTGGCCGTGGTCCTCGTTGAGGACGACGACGCGGGTCCGGCGCGCGCGCGCGACGATCTCGGCGAGCGCGTCGCGCGGGATCGCCGCCCGGAGACGGGCGAGGTCGGCGGGCGGCAGCGGCGACAATGGCGCGGGTGGGCCGGGGCGCTCGATCGTCATCCGCGTCTCGGCCTCGATCCAGCTGTCATACGCATCGCCGGGAACCGGCCGGCCCGTCGGATCGAAGGCGAGCGGTCGCCAGGCGTTGGCGGCATCAAGGTATCGGCCGGCGTACTTGGCTTGCAAGGCCGCTTCGGCCGCCACCTGCACCGCGGCATCGTCCTGGGCGTCGACCGGCGCGGCGAGCAGCGCCAACGCGGCGGCCCACCGCCTCATTTTGCTTCATCGTCCTTGTAGCGCATCTCCAGGTAGCGCCCCCGCGTCGACAGCTGGTCCAGGTCCGCGCTCGCGAGGCGTTCCGTCAACTGGCCGATCTCCTGTTCGATTACCGTCAGCCCGGCGAGCAGTTCGGTGTCGGGGCTGCGGCCGTTCCTCGCCTGCGCGCGCAGAGGGGCGGGGACGCGGGCATAATCGGCGAGGAAGGCGGGGAGCTGCTCGCCGACCAGCTTGCGGACCTCGCCCGCCTCGGGCGTGTCGTCGCCGACGCGGGCGAGCTGGGGCGACAGCGTGTCGAGCCGCGCGCCGATCTGGTCCGCCAGCCGCGCGGCGGGGCCGGGCA
>NZ_CAHJWX010000330.1 GCF_903643065.1 Sphingomonas bacterium
TCACGGGATCGAACCGCATCGTTTCGAGGAGGTCGACCGCGCGCGCGCCGGCGGTGAGGAACGCGCCCTTGGCGAGCGCCTCGTCCCATTCCGCCTCGGCCCGGCTGTCCGCGACGATGCCGCCGCCCAGCCCCATGCGCGCGGCGCCGTCGCGCAGCGTCAGCGTCCGGATCGCGACGGAGAATTGCGCGTCGCCGACCCCCTGCTCCCTGGCTGCGTCGAGCCGCCCGATCGCGCCGGTATAGACGCCGCGCGGGGCGCCCTCGATCCCGGCCAGCGCCTCGATCGCGCGCAGCTTGGGCGCGCCGGTGATCGATCCGCACGGAAAGGCGGCGGCGAGCAGGTCGATCGCGTCGCGCCCGTCGGCGAGCGTCGCGGTGACGGCCGACACCATCTGGTGCACCGTCGGATAGCGTTCGACGGCGAACAGCTCGGGCACCGCGACCGATCCGGGCGCGGCGATGCGCGACAGGTCGTTGCGGATCAGGTCGACGATCATCAGATTTTCGGCGCGGTTCTTGGCGTCCGCCGCCAGCGCCGCCGCCGCCGCCGCGTCCGCGCGGGGGTCCGCTAGCCGCCGCGCCGTTCCCTTCATCGGACGCGCCGTCACCGTCCGCCCATCGAGCGCCACGAACAGTTCGGGCGAGAAGGACAGGATCGTCGAGCCGTCACACTCTGGGCCGGTCGCCACCACCGCGCTCCAGCCGGCGCGCGCGCGCCCGCGCACGGCGGCATGGATCGCCAGCGGATCGCCCGCGACCGGCACGGCGGCGGGAAAGGTCAGGTTCGCTTGGTACAGGTCGCCCGCGACGATCAGCTCCTGCACGGCGGCGAACCGGCGCGCATATACGGCGCGGTCGATCAGCGGACGGAGCGCGCCGACATACGCGCCGGCCGGGTCGGGGAGCGCGGCCAGATCCGGCTCCTCATACCCGTCGAACAACCCGAACCAGGCGAGCGGTCCGTCGACCGGGCCCGGCGGCAAGGCTGGCTCGAACGCGGCCGCCGCCTCATAGGCGAGGAACCCCGCCGCGTGCCGCCCGTCCACCCGGATCGCCGCCAGCACGTCGCGCACCTCGCCCGGCGTCCACGCGACCAGCACCCGCGCCGGATCGCGATACAACCGCGCCCGCCCCCCGTCCCGCGCGTCGTCCAACAGCACGTAGGGAGGCGAAAACATGGTTAACGGCATGCGCCCACTGCGAGCCCCGCACAATCCTCCCCGGTCCGCCCTGGTCACCCTCACCCTTTTCGCTCGGCTTCGCCAAGCTGTTTCCCTCTCCCAATGGGAGAGGGAAGGGGCCCGCTCGGCCATGGCCGAGTGGGAAGGGTGAGGGTGACGTGCCGGATCGTCACCGCGCCCCACCAAAGCCAAACAAGCTCTGTCCTACAGAGCTCGACTCATGCTCCAGCACGCATCCCACCCGCCGCCCGCCGCCGCCCCACGCCCGGCGGAACCGCCCGCCCCCGCCCGCGCGTTCCGCTTCCATGCACGCCTTCGCCGCGCTTCTCGATTCGCTGATCTACACGCGCGGCCGCAACGCGAAGCTCAAGCTGATCGCCGACTATCTCCACGCCACCCCCGATCCCGATCGCGGCTGGGCGATGGCGGCGCTGACCGGCGATCTCGATCTGCCGGCGGTCAAGCCCGCGCTGATCCGCGCGCTGATCGAGGCGCGCGTCGATCCCGTGCTGTTCCGCATGAGCCGCGACTATGTCGGCGACACGGCGGAAACGGTGGCGCTGCTGTGGCCGGCGCCGGCGGAGCAAGGTGTCTCGACTTCGCTCGACACGAACGGGATGATGGGCGGCCCCTCATCCCCGTTCGCCCCGAGCGAAGTCGAGGGGCCTGTTCTGACGCTGACCCAGGCCGTCGATCGCCTGCGTGCCATCTCCCGCTCCGACGCCCCGGCCGCGCTCGCCGCGATGCTCGACCGGCTGGACGCGGAGGAGCGGTTCGCGCTGCTCAAGATGGCGACCGGCTCCTTGCGCATCGGCGTCTCCGCGCGCCTCGCCAAGACCGCGCTCGCGCAAGGCTTCGGGCTGGAGGTCGATGCGGTGGAGGAGCTGTGGCACGGCCTGTCGCCCCCCTACGAACCGCTGTTCGCCTGGGTGCGCGGCGAGGGCGCGCCGCCGACGCCCGCCGACACGCCCGTGTTCCGCTCGTTCATGCTCGCCCATCCGCTGGAGGACGGCGCCGTCGATCTCGCCGACTATGCGGCGGAATGGAAATGGGACGGCATCCGCGTCCAGCTTGTCCATGTCGCGGGCGAGACGCGGCTCTACAGCCGCACCGGCGACGACGTGACCGCCAGCTTCCCGGAGGTCGCGGCCAGCTTCCGCGCGCCCGGCGTGCTCGACGGCGAGCTGCTGGTGAAGGGCGAGGCGCAGGGCGGGGAAGCGGCGTCCTTCAACGCGCTCCAGCAACGGCTCGGGCGCAAGGTGGTCAGCTCGAAGATGCTCGCCGACTATCCCGCCTTCGTCCGGCTCTATGACATTCTGTTCGACGGGGCGGAGGATCTGCGCGCGCTGCCCTGGACGCAACGCCGCGCCCGGCTGGAAGCGTTCGTGCCGGCGCTCGATCCCGACCGGTTCGACCTCAGCCAGGTGATCGACGCCGCGAGCTTCACCGAGCTGGAGGCGGTCCGCGCCGGCGCCCGCGACGCCGCGATCGAGGGCGTGATGCTCAAGCGCCGCGACAGCCCCTATGTCGCCGGCCGGCGGGCGGGGCTGTGGTACAAGTGGAAGCGCGAGCCCCTCACCGCCGATTGCGTGATGATGTACGCGCAGCGCGGCAACGGCCGCCGCTCGTCCTGGTATTCCGACTACACGTTCGGCTGCTGGACGGCCCCACCCGAGTCCGGCGGCGAGCTGCTCCCCGTCGGCAAGGCGTATCAGGGCATCACCGACCAGGAGATCGCCGAGCTGGACCGGTTCGTGCGGACCCACACGCTCCACCGCTTCGGCCCCGTGCGCGAGGTCGAGAAGACGATGGTGCTGGAGATCGCGTTCGATTCGATCCACGCGTCGGCCCGCCACAAGTCCGGCCTCGCCATGCGCTTCCCCCGCATCCTGCGCATCCGGCTGGACAAGCCGGCGATGGAGGCGGACCGGCTGGAGACGCTGCTGAAGCTCGCGACATGAGCGCGCGGCGATGGGGGCCCGCCCGCGTGCGGCTCGCTTACTGGTGGCGGCACGGTCGCGCGGCCGACCTCGCCGATCCCCGCCTGTTCACCGAATGGGTCCAGCACCGCAAGCTCCACGACCGCGATCCCCGCCTGCCGCCGCTCGCCGACAAGCTGGCGGTGAAGGCCCTGGTCGCGGCGATGCTGGGCGACGCCTGGGTGACGCCGACACTGTGGCACGGCCTCGTGCTGCCCGCGCGACCGGTCGCGCCGCTGCCGCTGGTGGTCAAGTCGCGCCACGGTTGCGGCGATGTCGCGCTGGTCCACGCGCCCGCCGACTGGG
>NZ_CAHJWX010000331.1 GCF_903643065.1 Sphingomonas bacterium
CTGATCGGCGGCCCGACGCGCCGCCTGTCGCCCTGGGCGCAGCGGCTGCGCGCGGACATGCGCGTCGCCTCGCGGATCGACATCATCGCCGGCTATTTCGCGCCCAGCCCCACCATCCTGCGCCGCCTCGACCGCGCCGCCAGCCGTCGCCGCGCCGTCGTGCGCGTCGTCACGGCCGCCCTGTCGGATCATCCGAACGCGGTGGAGGCGGCGCGCTTCACCTATGCGGGGCTGCTCAGGAAGCGCGTGCGCCTTTGGGAATACCGGCCGTCCAAGCTCCACACCAAGCTGTTCGTGGTCGACGACGCGGTCCATGTCGGCTCGGCCAATTTCGACATGCGGTCGCTGTTCATCAACCTGGAGCTGATGCTGCGGATCGAGGATCCCGCCTTCGCCTCGCACGCGCGCGCCTATGTGGACGGCGAGATCGCGGCGTCGGAGGAGATCACGGCGGCGCTGTGGCGGCGCCGCGCGGGCTGGTGGGCGCGGGTGCGGCAGTTCGTGGCCTATGTGGCGATGGCGGTGGTCGATCCTCGACTGAGCCGGGGATTGAACGGGGAGTAGATGTCGCCTCCCCGGCGAAGGCCGGGGCCTAGTCGCGCAGATTGTCGTGATCGAGCGCTGCCCTTCGTTGTCGACCGTCTCGCGACTGGGCCCCGGCCTTCGCCGGGGAGGCGCGACCCATCACGGGTCGCCTCTCAGTCCAGCCGGCGCCGGCGAAGCCGCCGCCCGACGTCGGACGGGCGCTATCGCGACCCGCCGGCCACACCTACGTCTTGTGAGCCCAGTACAGCTGCGCCGGCGGGACGTTCCACCACGCCATGTCGTGGTCGATCTCGTCGAAGTGCGGGACGAGGAAGTCCTTCACCTTGGGGCTGAACTGATAGACCAGGAACGCGCCGCCCGGCCGCAGCACGTCGTGCGTCGCCTGCGCGATCGCCGGGCCGACGCCGGGCGGCAGCGTCGAGAAGGGCAGGCCCGACAGGACATAGTCCGCGCCGTCGTCGCCATGATCGCGCACGATCTGCGCGACATCGGCGGCCGAGCCGTTGACCGCCGAGAAGCGCGGATCGGCGATCGTGCCGCGCAGGTAGCGGATGAAGTCCGCGTTGGTGTCGATCGCGATCAGCTGCGCGTCGGGCGCCAGCCGCTCCAGGATCGGGCGGCAGAAGGTGCCCACGCCCGGCCCATATTCGACGAACAGCCTGCACCGCCCCCAATCGACCGGCCCCAGCATCTTGCGGATCAGCCGGCCCGACGAGGGGATGATCGAGCCGACCATCACCGGATGCTTGAGGAAGCCCTGAAAGAACATGCCCATCGGCGTCGGCAGCCCGGCGGGGCGGGAGCGGGCCTGGCGCTTGCCAGTGGTGGTGCTGGGCATGGAGGCTCCCGAAATCAGTGGCGGCGTCCGTCGCAAGTCCGGCGGTCACAATCAAGCCGCAAACGGCCGCGCGGTGTCCCGGGTTGCATCGGCGCGGCCTCGCCGGATACCGGGCGTTCTATGGCTGGCGATCGGCAGGGCTGGGTGGCGGTGATCTTCGCCGCGCGCCGCAACGGGCTGGACGAGGCCGGCTATGCCGCCGCCGCGCGGGCGATGGATGCCCTTGCCGCCGCGCAGCCCGGCTATCGCGGCGTGGAGAGCGCGCGCGGCGCCGACGGCTTCGGGATCACCGTCAGCTATTGGGCGGACGACGCGGCCGCGATCGCCTGGCGCGACCACCCAGATCACGCCGCGACGCGCGAGGCGGGCCGCGCGCGCTGGTACGACGCGTACAGCGTCACCGTCGCGCAGGTGGAGCGCGGCTATCGCTGGTCGAGGTGACGGACGGCCGCGATCGAGCCCGGGCCCCTGAGCGTTGCATCGGTCGCCGGCGCGGTTAAGCTGCGGGGCAGGGCGGCGAAAGGGGGGTGACGATGGCGGAGGCCACGACACGGACGAGGCGGTGGCGCGTGCCACGGCTGGGCGGTGCCTTGCTGGCGCTGTACCGCGTGGCTTGGCTCTGCCTGCTCGCCGGCGCGTTGGTCTGCACCGTCTATCTCGCGCCGCGCGACGAGCGGCAAGTGCAAAGCGCGGTGATCGCCACCACGGCATTAGGTTTCCAGACCTACCGGGACCCGACGGCGCGGGGCGTGCTGGGTGGTCCGTTCGGCGCGGAGGGACGGCGGATCGGCTATCCCGAGGGCGACCTGCTGGTCGCGCTGGACGGGCGACGGGTGGCCTATCGCATCGCCGACCTAAGGCGCTTCTTCGCCGGGCCACCCGGTGCCGTCGCGACGCTGACGGTGCGACGCGGCGACGCGCTGGTCGCCGTGCGGGCGACGCGCGATCCCACCCGCCTCGCGCGGGCCTATGCCGGCTGCGGCATCACCTTTCAGTCGCGGCGATGGATCGCGTTCGCGGTGCTCATGCTGGCGGCGGTCGCGTCGCTGCTCGCGGCGGCGCTGCTGTTCGTGCGCCGGCCGCGCGATCCGGTGGCGCAGCTGCTGTCGGTCTCGCTGCTGCTGGGACAGGTCGGTTACCTCGGCGCGCCGGTGGCGTACATCGCCTGGCAAGCGGTGGTCGGCGACGTGTTGCTGATGCTGGCGGTGCTGCTCTTCCCCGGCCGGCGGTTCGCGACCCGCTGGCACTGGCTGGCGCTGCTGGTCGTCCTCGCCGGCGGCGCCGTGCAGATCTGGTCGTTCGTCACGTCGTCGATCACCCTGTGGGGATCGCTGATCTACGTGATGCCGCTGCTGACCGTGCTGTTCGCGGTCGATCGCCAGCGGCGGCGGACGCCGCGCGGCGTCGAGCGACAGCAGACCAAGTTCGTGCTGCTCGGCGTCACCTCCTATTGCCTGCTGCGGATCGCCGGCAACCTGTTCGCGGAGCCCCAGTTCGGCGGACTGAGCGCCGGCGCGAACGGTTGGCTCATCCTGGCCGCGCAATGCAGCGAGGCGCTCGCCGGCGTCGCGATCCCGGCCGGGCTGCTCGTCTCGCTGCTGCGCTACCGGTTGTACGACGCGGAAGCGACGATCAGCCGCTCAATCGCCTACGCCGCGATGACCGTGTCGCTGCTCGGCATCTTCGCCGCGTCGGAGAAGGTGATCGAGCTGCTGGGCGAGCGCTGGTTCGGCGAGAGCCTGGGCGCGCTCGCCGGTGGCCTCGGCGCGGCGCTGGCGGCCGTGTCGGTCGCGCCGCTGCATCATCGGGTGACGCGCTGGGCGGAGAAGCGGTTTCGCGGCGGGCTGGTGCGGCTGCGCGTCGGCCTACCGCTGCTGGTGGGCGACCTGCGCGAGACGGTGAGCCCCGCGGCGCTGGCCGACGCGATGCTCGCCCATGTCGAACGGGGCGTGCGCGCGCGGCACGGCGCGGTGGTGGTCGGGGACACGATCCTGGACGCGCGCGACCTGGATCCACGCCTCGTGCGCGACTGGCTGGATGCGGGGCGCGGGCCGGGCGGCGAGCGGGGCCTGCTGCATGTCG
>NZ_CAHJWX010000332.1 GCF_903643065.1 Sphingomonas bacterium
GCTTGCAACGCGGGCGCGTTCGGCTATAGGCGCGCGCTTCGCGATGCGCCCGGCCGGACGCCCGCGTCGGTCCGGCCGGCGCGCGACCGGCTTCGACGCTGCCACCACGTTCAAGGAAAAGGCGCCAGCCATGGCCGTCCCCAAGAGAAAGACCTCGCCCTCGCGTCGCGGCATGCGCCGCTCGCACGACGCGCTGACCGCGCCGGCGTTTCAGGAATGCCCGAACTGCGGCGAGCTGCGGCGGCCGCATAATATCTGCCAGGCATGCGGCCATTATAACGGGCGAGAGATCTTCGCGACCGGGGCCTGACCCGGACGACGAGACCTGATCGCGCGATGACCGAGGGGTCCACCATCGCCATCGACGCCATGGGCGGCGACGAGGGACCGGCGGTGATGCTGGCCGGAGTCGCGTTGGCGCGGGCACGCCACCGGGGCCTGCGCTTCCTGCTGGTCGGCGACGAGGCGGTGCTCCGCCCCGAGCTCGCGCGCCATTCGGGGATCGCCGGCACCGAGATCGTGCACGCGCCCGAGGTGATCGATGGCAGCGAGAAGCCGAGCCAGGCGATCCGCCGCGCCAAGCGCACCTCCATGGGGATCGCCATCGATCTGGTGAAGCGCGGCAGGGCCGGCGCCGCCGTGTCGGCGGGCAATACGGGCGCGCTGATGGCGATGGCCAAGCTGGCATTGCGCACGCTGCCGGGCATCGACCGGCCCGCGCTGGCGGCGCCGCTGCCGACGCTGGGCGCCAACGACGTGGTGGTGCTGGACCTGGGGGCGAACACGGAGGTGGACGCCAGCAACCTCGTCCAGTTCGCGGTGATGGGCGCGGCCTATGCGCGCATCCTGTTCGACCTCGACAGCCCCCGCGTCGCGCTGCTCAACATCGGCTCGGAAGACCAGAAGGGCACGGACGAGATCAAGCAGGCGGCGGCCAGCCTGCGCGATGCCGCGCTGCCGCTGACCTTCACCGGCTTCGTCGAGGGCGACCGGCTGGCGCGCGGCGACCATGACGTGATCGTCTGCGACGGCTTTGCGGGCAACATCGCGCTCAAGACCGCCGAGGGCACCGCGCGGTTCGTCGCCGACCTGCTGCGCCGCGCCTTCTCCTCGTCCACCCGGTCCAGGATCGGCTTCCTGATCTCGCGCCCGGCGACGCAGTTGCTGCGCGATCATCTCGATCCCAACAACCACAATGGCGCCGTCTTCCTGGGGCTGAACGGCGTGGTGGTGAAGAGCCATGGCGGCGCCACCGCCGGCGGCGTCGCGACCGCGATCGGCAACGCCGCGCGGATGGCGGCGGGCGACCTGACGCGACGCATCGCCGACGACCTGCTCAGCTTCGGCCCGAGCGTCGGCCCAAGTGTCGGCAGAGCGCCGGCATGAGGCGCGCCGTCATCGCGGGAACCGGTTCGGCGCTTCCCGTGCGCCGCGTCTCCAACGCGGAGCTGGCGCGGGAGGTCGACACGTCCGACGAATGGATCGTCGAGCGCACCGGCATCCGCTTCCGCCACATCGCCGGACCCGACGAGACGACGGGCACGCTCGCCACCGACGCGGCAAAGGCGGCGCTGGCGGCGGCGGGGCTGGTGGCGACCGACATCGATCTGATCGTGCTCGCCACCGCGACGCCCGACCAGACCTTTCCCGCCACCGCGACCAAGGTGCAGGCGGCGCTGGGCATCCCCGATTGCGTCGCGTTCGACCTCCAGGCGGTGTGCTCGGGCTTTCTGTACGCGGTGCAGGTCGCCGACGCGATGCTCAAGACGGGCATCCACGCCCGCGCGCTGGTGATCGGCGCGGAGACGTTCAGCCGCATCCTCGACTGGGAGGACCGCGCCACCTGCGTCCTGTTCGGCGACGGTGCCGGCGCGATCGTGCTGGTGGCGCAGGACACGGCGGACGACGGCGGGGCGGGCATCCTCGCGACGCGGCTCCACGCGGACGGGCGCCACAACGAGCTGCTCTATGTCGACGGCGGCGTCTCCACGACGGGCACGGTCGGCAAGCTGCGGATGAAGGGCCGCGAGGTGTTCCGCCACGCCGTCACCAACCTGGCGGCGGTGATGACGGAGACTCTGGCGCTGGCCGGGCTGTCGGCCGACGCGGTCGATTGGGTCGTGCCCCACCAAGCCAACGCCCGCATCCTCGACGCGACCGCGCGCAAGCTGGGCCTGCCGTCCGAGAAGGTGATCGTGACGGTCGACCAGCATGCCAACACCTCCGCCGCGTCCGTGCCGCTGGCGCTTGACGCAGGTGTCCGCGACGGGCGCGTGCGGCGCGGCGACCTTCTGGTGCTGGAGGCAATGGGTGGCGGCTTCACCTGGGGGGCGGCGATCGTCCGCTATTGATCGCGCGGGGTTTTCGCGGGCGATGACCTGGGTTATGACCCGTGGGGGAAGGGAGACAGACGCCGTGTTGATGACACCCGTGGGCACGCTGACGCGCGCCGACCTGGTCGAGGCGTTGAACAAGGAGATCGGGTTGAGCCGCGCCGATTCGGCCAAGGTGGTCGAGCAGATCCTGCACGAGATGTGCGCGGGTCTATCGCGGGGCGAGAACGTCAAGATCTCCGGCTTCGGCACCTTCGTGCTGCGCGACAAGGGCGAGCGCGTCGGGCGCAATCCCAAGACGGGCGTCGAGGTGCCGATCGCGCCGCGTCGCGTGCTGACCTTTCGCGCCAGCCAGATGATGCGCGATCGCATCGTCGCCGCCGGCTGAGGCGGTGGCGGACGGCCCCGCGAAGGCGGACGGCGCGTTCCGCACGATCGGCGAGCTGTCGCGCGAGCTGGGGCTGGCGCCGCACATCCTGCGCTATTGGGAAAGCCGCTTCCCGCAGCTCCGCCCGCTCACCCGCGCCGGCGGGCGGCGCTATTACCGCGCCGCCGACATCGCGCTGGTCAAGCGCATCGACCAGGTGCTCAACCGCGACGGCTATACGATCAAGGGCGCGCAGCAGCTGCTGGGCTTAAAGGCGCCACCGGCGGCGGACCCGACGGCGACGCTGCGCGCGATCCGCGATGCGCTGGCCGCGGCGCTGGCGGCGGATTGAGCGCGGGCGTCGCCGGCATCGCGGCGCGGAAGCAGGGCTGTAGCTCATCGTGAACGGATCGACCCTTCTTCCCTGGACCGACCCGGCTACGAAGCCGCATTCGACAAGTCCCGGCATTGATGTGACATCGCCGATGTCGGTTCCAGAACGGGACGGATGGTGGCCCCGGCATGGTCCTTTACGGGCCGGTCGCGCTGTACGACACTGCGCCGGCCGGCGGCGGTGAGTCGTCAGGTCGGGGTCGAGGGTGCGTGGGGGCATGCTGAACGGCTGGAAGGCGATCGCCGGCCATCTGCGCCGCGACGAGCGCACCGCGATGCGGTGGGCGGCCGAACGCGGCCTGCCGATCCACCGGCTGCCCGGGCGCGGACGCGGGTCGGTCTACGCGCTCGCCGACGAGCTCGACCGCTG
>NZ_CAHJWX010000333.1 GCF_903643065.1 Sphingomonas bacterium
CCGGCGCGGCCGCCGCCTCGCCGGGCCAGGCCGCGCCCGCGCCGAGGAGGCCCAGGAGCGAGCGGCGATCGATCGTCATGGGCGTGATCCTCTTGACGCCCTTCACGGGAGCGGCTTCGACCGGGACAAGACACGCATTCCGTGACCGGAGAATGACCATGCGCCGACTATTCGTGCTGCTCGCCGCCACGGCGGTGTGCGCCCCGCTCGCCGCGCAGGTGACGCCGGCGCCCAAGGACTCGCCCGAGCGCGCGCAGGCGCAGGCGGGCGACGTGCCCGACAAGTTCACGCCACCGGTGCCGGCCAAGGACTATGACAAGCGCGAGGCGATGATCCCGATGCGCGACGGGGTGAAGCTCTACACCGTCATCGTCGTGCCCAAGGGCGCGACCAATGCCCCGATCGTGCTGACCCGCACGCCGTACAATGCCAAGGGCCGCGCGACGCGGACGGCGGACAGCGGCTCGATGCTGGAGACGCTGCCGCTCGCCGACGAGAACTTCGTCAAGCACGGTTACATCCGCGTTTATCAGGACGTGCGCGGCAAATACGGATCGGAGGGCGAGTACGTGGTGACGCGCCCGGTGATCGGGCCGCTCAACCCTACCAAGGTCGATCACGTGACGGACGCGTACGACACGATCGACTGGCTGGTGAACAAGGCCAACCTGCCCGAATCGAACGGCCGCGTCGGCATGGTCGGCTCGTCCTATGAGGGGTTCACGGTGGTGATGGCGCTGCTTCACCCGCACCCGGCGCTCAAGGTGGCGGCGCCGCAGAGCCCGATGGTGGACGGCTGGATGGGGGACGACTGGTTCC
The DNA here is from genome assembly GCF_903643065.1 of Sphingomonas bacterium. Classification (GTDB taxonomy): domain Bacteria; phylum Pseudomonadota; class Alphaproteobacteria; order Sphingomonadales; family Sphingomonadaceae; genus Sphingomonas. Next base: position 820 of record NZ_CAHJWX010000333.1, read on the forward strand.
ACTATGGCGCGTTCCGGCTCGCCAACATCGCCTGGCTGGGCGGGCAGACCGGCTACAAGGGCGAGGGCAAGGCGCCGTCGACCGGCGGCTGGGACGATTACGACAATTTCCGCGACATCGGCTCGGCCGGCGCCTGGGCAGCGAAGTCGGGCTACGCGCAACTTCCCTATTGGACCCGCATGTCGCAACACCCGGCCTATGATGCGTTCTGGCAGGGGCAGGACCTGGTGCGCCTGCTCGTCGCGCATCCGTCGGAGGTGCCGACGATCTGGGAACAGGGGCTGTGGGACCAGGAGGATATGTGGGGCGCGATCCATAGCTGGGAGGCGCTCAAGGCCGCGGGCAAGGGCGGCAACAACTGGCTGGTGATGGGCCCGTGGCGGCACAGCCAAGTCAATCGCGTCGGCTATGAGCTGGGGCCGTTCAAATGGGAGGGCGACACCGCCGCCCAGTATCGCGACACGATGGTGCTGCCGCTGTTCGAGCATTACCTGCGCGACCAGCCGATGCCGACGCTGCCGGCGGCGACGATCTACAACACCGGCGAGAACCATTGGGACCGGTTCGCGGACTGGCCGCTCGCCTGCCAGGGCTGCGCCAAGGCGCTGACGCCGCTCTACTTGCAGGCGGGCGGGGGGCTCGGGTTCGAGCACGCCGCGACGGGCGGCGACGCCTATGTCGCCGATCCGGCCAAGCCGGTGCCGCACCTGCCGCGCCCGGTCAATTTCGAGGATGGGCGCTGGGGCGACTGGCTGGTGCAGGACCAGCGCTTCGCCGACGGGCGGCCCGACGTGATGACCTATCGCTCCCCCGTGCTGACCAGGGCGGTGCGCGTCGCGGGGCCGCCGGTCGCGGACCTGTGGGCCAGGACGACGGGGACGGACGGCGACTTCGTGGTCAAGGTGATCGACCAATATCCCGACGTGAACCCGGCCGACCCCAAGATGGGCGGCTATCAGCTCGCGGTCAGCCTCGACATCTTCCGCGGCCGCTACCGCAAGGACGCCGCCCACCCCTCGGCGATCCCGGCGGGCGTCGCGCAGGAATATAAGTTCCGGCTGCCGACGGTGAACCACGTGTTCCAGCCGGGGCACCGCATGGTGGTACAGGTCCAGTCGTCGCTGTTCCCGCTCTACGACCGCAACCCGCAGACCTATGTGCCCAACATCTTCTACGCCAAGCCGGGCGACTACAAGACGCAGACGGTGACGCTGCTGCGGGGCGGCAGCGCCGCGAGCGCGGTGTTGATGCCGGTGGTGGAATGACGGCAATAGGCAATAGGCAATAGGGAGCGTCGTCGCGACGCTCCCCCCCCCCCTTTCGCGCGGACCTTGTTGCAAGGGGCAAGCCCCAGCCTTATCAAGGCGGCGTCGAAAAAGGTGGACCGGCGTGGTGAGCCCCGGTCGATCACCCTCGCGGGTGGTGCATTCCAGCCCTCCTGGGCCGCGGACCACGACGAAGGCGGACGCGTGCCGTTTTCGTTGGAGGTGAAATGAACGCCAGTCCTGTTGCATCGGCAACGCCCCGGCGGTTCCGACCCACCCGACGATCGACCGCGTCCTGTTCGCCGTGCCCGCGGCATGACCGGAAGGATCGTCACCCATGCAAACCGAAACCATCCACCGCACCCAGGTCGTCATCGTCGGCGGCAGCTTGGTCGGGCTCTCCGCCGCGCTGTTCCTCGCCTGGCGCGGGGTCGACACGATCGTTGTCGAGGAGCATCGCGGCAGCTCGCTTCACCCGCGCGCGATCGGCTTCACCGAGCTGACGCTGGAACATTACCGTGCCGCCGGGATCGCCGACCGCATCCCGCAGATCGCGGCCGATGTCCGCCTGCGCCGCGCCACCGTCGAGAGCCTCGCCGGCGCATGGCGGGAGGAGACGCCGTGGACGCCGGGCGAGGAGGAGCGCGACAAGGGTTCCGCCTCGCCGTGCACCGGTGCCGCCCTCGCGCAGGACCTGCTCGAACCGATCCTGCGCACGGCGGCGGTCGAGCGCGGGGCGGACCTGCGCCAAGGCGTCGAGATGCTGTCCTTCTCGCAAAGCCAATCGGGCGTGATCGTCCAGGCGCGCGCGCGCGACGGCGGCCCGGCCTACGCGATCCAGGCCGACTACATGATCGCGGCGGACGGGGCGGACAGCGCCGTGCGCGAGCGGCTTGGCATCGCGCGCGTGGGCGTCGGCCATCTCCGCACGATCCGCAGCGTCCTGTTCCGCTGCGACGAGGCGGACGCCTACCTCCAGGCCGGCGTCCAGCAGTTCGAGATCGATCAGCCGGGGTTCCGGGCGTTCCTGACCCACTATCCCGACGGCCGCTGGGTGCTGATGTTCGACGACGACGCGGAGCGCGGCGAGGCGGAGCTGCGCGCCGCCATCCACCGTGCGCTCGGGCGCGACATGCCGGTGGAACTCATCACCACCGGCCGCTGGGAGATGGCCGGGCGGATCGCCGAGCGCTACGCCGACAGCCGCGTCTTCCTGGCGGGCGACGCCGCGCACCAGCTGCCCCCGACGCGCGGCGGGTTCGGCGCGAACACGGGCATCGACGACGCGTACAATCTCGCCTGGAAGCTCGGCATGGTGCTGGCGGGGGAGGCCGGGCCGGCGCTGCTCGACACGTACAGCGCCGAGCGCCA
>NZ_CAHJWX010000334.1 GCF_903643065.1 Sphingomonas bacterium
CTGCTCCACGACGCCGGCGGCGTCGTGATCGCGCAGGATCAGGCGAGTTCGGTCGTCTGGGGGATGCCCGGCGCCGTCGCCGCCGCTGGGCTCGCGCGACAGCTGCTCACGCCCACCGCGATCGGCCAGCTGATCGCGTCGGGGCGCCGACCATGACCGGGGCCGTCACCGGGGCCATGACCGGCGCCGTCTCGCCCGCGACGATGCAGGTGCTGACCGGGCTGCTCGAGTCGCGCACCGGCCAGCAGCTCGCCGCCTACCGCTCGTGGCGGCTCGACGTCGCGCTCAAGCCGGTGATGAAGGCGCGCGACCTGCCGACGCTGGACGCGCTCGTCGACGCGCTGATCAGTTGCGAGGATCTGCTGCTCGCCGACGACATCGTCGACGCGCTGGTCAATGGCGAGACCTCCTTCTTCCGCGACGCCCCCGTGTTCGACGCGGTGGCGCAGGCGGTGGCGGCGATCGAGGCGCAGGGCCGGCGTCCCCGGCTGTGGAGCGCGGCCTGCGCGACGGGGCAGGAGCCCCTGTCGCTCGCCATGACCTTCGCCGATCGTCCGCCCACGCCGGCGGCCGCGCCCGACATCGTCGCCACCGATGTCTCCGAAGGCGCGCTCGCCCGCGCCCGCGCCGGCCGTTTCACGCAATTCGAGGTCCAGCGCGGCCTGCCGATCCGCCGCCTCCTGCAATGGTTCGAGGGGCGCGGCGACGATTGGGTCGCCCGCCCCGAGCTGCTCCGCGCCATCCACTTCCGCCGGTTGAACCTCGTCGCCGATCCGGCACCGCCGGGCCGGTTCGACATCGTGCTGTGCCGCAACGTGATGCTGTACCTCGCGCCGGCGCAGAAGGCGCGCGTGTTCGCGATGCTGGCCGGCGCGCTGGCGCCGGGCGGGCTGCTCGTGCTGGGCGCGGGCGAGACGGTGATCGGCCAAACCCCGTTGTTCGCGCCCTCGCGCCGGTTCCGGGGCCTGTACGAGAAGATCGCCGAGCCCGCGCGCGTCGCGGCCTGACGGTTTACATCGCCGGCGCGCGCGGGCAGGGCCTTGGCGCCATGACGCCGACGCCCTCGCCAAACTTCGACGAGCGCGCCGCCCCGGTGTCGATGATCGTCCTCCACTATACGGGCATGCCGACCGCCGCCGCCGCGCTCGACCGGTTGCGCGATCCCGTCGCCAAGGTGTCCGCGCATTACTGCGTCGACGAGGACGGCACCGTCCAGGCGCTGGTCGACGAGGACAAGCGCGCGTGGCACGCCGGCGCGTCACACTGGCGCGGCGTCACCGACATCAATTCGTGCAGCGTCGGCATCGAGCTGGTCAATCCGGGCCACGAGTTCGGCTATCGCGCCTTTCCGCCGGCGCAGATCGACGCGCTGGTCCCGCTGCTGGCCGAGATCAAGGATCGCCACGGCGTCACGCGCGGCAACGTCGTCGGCCACTCGGATATCGCGCCGACGCGCAAGCGCGATCCGGGCGAGCTGTTCCCCTGGGGCCGGCTCGCCCGCGTCCGCCTGGCGCTGCCCCGGCCGACCCGCAACCTGCTCGATCCGGGCTGGACCGGCGCCGGCTTCCTGCTGGCGCTGGAGCGGTTCGGCTACGAGGTCGCCGACCCGCTCGCCGCGACGATGGCCTTCCAGCGCCGCTTCCGCCCGGAGCTGATCGACGGCGACATCGATGCAGAGTGCCGCATGATCCTGCTGGCGTTGCTGCTTCCCAAACCGCAGGGCGACGACTAGGGCCGTCCCGTCAGACGGTCGGGCGGCCGCCGGCCTTCGCTCAAGCCGCAGCGGGCTCGCCCGCCGAAGCCGGAGGCGAAGGCGGGAGGAAAGTCCGGGCTCCGCGAAACAACGGTGGCGGGTAACGCCCGCCGGGGGCGACCCCAGGGACAGTGCCACAGAGAGCAGACGGCCCAGTCTTCGGACGAAGTCTTCGGACAGGCCATGGTGAAAGGGTGCGGCAAGAGCGCACCGCGCGCCTGGTAACAGGGGCGGCACGGCAAACCCCACCGGGAGCAAGACCGAATAGGGGCCTCGCACGAGCGTGTTTCCGCTTGAGGTCCGGGTTGGTTGCTGGAGCGTGTCGGCGACGGCACGCGTAGAGGAATGGTCGCCCATCGTCTTCGGGCGTGGACAGAACCCGGCTTACAGACCGTCTGACACTATCCCCGCCGGCTCGCGCGCCTTAGATAGCCAGCCATGCCGCGCGCCACCCGCACCAACGACTGGGGCTTTCCCCGCTGGCGTCCCTATGGCGCCGAGCGGGACGCGGTGAAGGTCCGGTTGTGCGACCGCCACGGATGCGACCAGCCGGGCACCTGCCCCGCGCCCAAATCGCCCAACAGCCCCGAGCGCTGGTGGTTCTGCGCGCAGCACGCGGGCGAGTACAACCGCGGCTGGGACTATTTCGCCGGCCTATCCGCCGAGGAGGCCGCCCGGCGCGAGGCTGCTGACGCCCGCACGCAGGACGGCTACGCCAATGCGAGACATTACGCCTGGGCCGGCTCCGGTGACGGTACCCGCACCCAAGACGAGCTGCGCGCACTGGCCGTGTTCGGGCTGGAGCCGGATGCGACCTTCGAGGCGACCCGAGCCGCGTGGCGGACCCACGCCAAGGAGAACCACCCCGATGTCGCCGGCGCCGACCCCGCCGCCGCCGAGCGCTTCCGGCAGGGGCAGGCGGCGTGGGATGTGCTGCGGGCGGCGGAAGAGGGCAGGGAGGCGGTGGGAAAGAGGCAATAGGCAATAGGCATCACGTCCGAACTAGGCCAAACTGTTGCCTGTTGCCTGTTGCCTGAACTGCTCCTTACCCCGCCATTCGCCCCGCCGTCTCCCGGATCAGCCCGATCATGTTCGGCAGTCCCTGCGTCCGATTGCTCGACAGCTGGCGTTGCAGGTCGAACGGCGCCAGCGCTCCCTCGATGTCCATCGCCGCGATCTCGTTCGCCGTGCGATCCTGCACCGCCAGCAGCACCAGCGCGACCAGCCCCTTGGTAATGCCGGCGTTGCTGTCCGCCAGGAAGTGCAGCAGCTCGCCCCCACCGCCATCGGCGCGCGTCGGATAGACCCACACGCTGGCCGAGCAGCCGCGCACCAGCGTCGCGTCGGTCTTGAGCGCGGCGGGCATCGGCTCCAGCGCGCGGCCCAGCTCGATCAGCAGGCGATAGCGCTCGTCGCCTTCCAGAAAGCCATATTCCTCTTGCGCCTCGTCCAATGTCATGGCGGCTCCCTAGCCTTCCACGACGACGCGGACCAGCCGTTCGCTGGGGTAGATTGGATCAAGGAAGAACGCGCCCGCATCGCGCTGCGCGAGCAGCCAGGCGACGTGCGCCGCGCCGATCCGCTGGCCGGGCACCAGCCGGGGCACGCCCGGCGGCGCGGGAGCGATCCGAACCGCCCACAAGCGGCGCACTCGCCGATGCGCTGCGCCGGGCCGCCAAGGGGAGAACCTGAAGGAGGCGG
>NZ_CAHJWX010000335.1 GCF_903643065.1 Sphingomonas bacterium
ACGCCCGGCCTGCGCCGTCGCGGGCCCCGCCACGATGGCTGCGGCGCCCACCAACACCGCTGTCGCCCAACACACCCGCACACTAGTCTCCCTCTGATCGCGGGCTTCTTAACCGCAAGCATCTTCCGCCGCTATGTCAAAAGAGGGTTAAGCAACCCAACCCCGCCGTGACGCTTTCCAGCGCGGCGGTTCGCCACTAGCAACCACGCGGTCGGGCGCGAGATCGGCGCCATCCCGAGAGCAGCAACCATGGCCGGCCATCGTCTCCCTTCCGCTTCAGTCGCGCTGCTGCTCGCGCTCGCCGCGTCCGCCTGCTCCTCGCGCGACGATCGCGCCGCCGCGGCGGCCGCGATCGCCACCGCCGATCTCCAGAGCGGCCAGCTGCAGGCGGCGCGCTTCCAGATTGGCCGGGCGCTGGCGGCGCGCGACGACATCAGCGACTATTGGCTGCTGTCCGGCCGGATCGGCTTGGCGCAACAGCAATATTCGGTCGCCTATGACGCCTATGAGAGTGCGGTGACGCTGGATCACAGCAACGTGGAAGGCTTGACCCGGCTCTGCCAGCTCGCCGTCAGCAGCGGCCAGGCCGGGCGGGCGGAAAACTATGCCGAGCAACTCGCACTGCTGCGCCCCGGCGACATCAACGCGGTCAATGTCAAGGCGGCGTTGGCGCTCGAGCGGGGCGACAAGCCCGCGGCCGCCGCGCTGGTCGATCAGGTGCTGAAAACGTCGCCGAACGACGCCTCGGCGCTGATCACGCGAGCGCGCCTGCTCGTCGCGGACGAGGATTATGCAAGGGCGGCGCAGGCGGGCGAGGCATCGCTCGACGGGCCCGGCGACCCGACCGGCCGGCTGCTCCTGCTGAAGGACGTGTATCTGAAGTCAGCCGACGCGGCGGGCTATCGGCGGACGATCGCGCGGCTGGCGCGCGCCTCGCCGCGATCGGTGCCGGAGCAGCTCGATTATGCGCGCTCCCTGTACGAAACCGGCGACGCCGCCGGCGGCTTCGCGGTGACCCGGCGAACGCTGGCGATCGCGCCCGACGACATCGCCGGCGCCGACCGGGTGCTGCACCTCTGGGCGGCGCAGGGTGTGGGCGCGATGCCGGCCGACGCCCTGACCGCGCCCACCGGCAACCTCCCGCTTCAGGCGCGCGCGGCCTATGCAAGCCAGGCCAACGCCATCGGCCGACCGGACCTCGCGTTGCGCATCCTGGGCGATGCCGCCGCGCTCGATCCGCCCGGCACCGCGACCAACAACGTCAAGGTCGCCCGAGCGGAGGCGCGGCGGCGGCAGGGACAGCCCCAGGTCGCGGCCACTATCCTCGCCGCCGTCCTCGCCAACGACCCCGATCAGCCGCGCGCGCTGGTCTCCCGCGCCGCGTTGCGCGCGGGCAGTGGCGACTGGGGCGGCGCGACCGAGGACCTGCGTCATGCGCTGGCGGCCGATCCGGACAATGCCGACGCGCGGCTGAACCTGGCGGACTTGCAGCTTGCCCATGGCGATCCGGTGCTCGCCGCCAGCACGTTGCGCGATGGCCTGACCGAGGCGGGCGCCGATCCACGGCTCGCGTCGCGCCTGGTGGCGATGCTACGCCAACAGGGTCGCCCGGCCGACGCGGCCGCCGTCATCGACGGCGACCGCCGCCTCAATCCGTTCCGTGCCCACCCGCCGGGCTGATCGCCGGCGTCGGGTCCAGCCGAATCGAAGCGGCTCGCCCCGCCGGTGCCGCATGGGCCGGAGTCAGGGCTGATCCAGGATCATCCCCCCCTGCCAGGGGAGGAAATCTGGTCCAACGGGTTGAACCAGCCGCCTCCCCGGCAAAGGCCGGGGCCAGTCACGACCGATCAGACTGGGCCCGGCGTACACCCGGGGGGGAGGGCGTCAGTTCTCCCGGGCCACGCCCTGGCTCAGGACGCGGGCGGCGCCGAACCGGCCTTGGGCGGCGCGAAGCCGGGCGCGTAGGTGATCTGGGCGGCGCCGCGCGCCTGCTGGACCTGCTTGCGCATCGCCTGCTCGACGGATTGGCGGCGCAGCAGCTCGATCGCGGCGGGTTGCGCCTGCTGCGGATCGACCGGCACCGGCTCCGTCGACCGGATCACATTGACGATCAGCTGGCCGTTCTGCGGGACGATGAACGGCTGCCCCGACGGCAGCGAGCCGATCCTGGCCGCGATCGCCGGTGGCAGCGCCGCCGTGTCGAGCTGGCCGGTGCCGCGCTGGAAGGCGATGCCCGCGTCCTTCAGCACCGCTTCCACCTCCGCCATCGTCTTGGTCGGCCTGAGCTTGGCCTCCAGCGCCGGGTCCGATCCAGACCGGAACGCCAGCTGATCCAGCTGATAGCGTTTGCGACCCGCGAACAGCGACGGGTTCTGCGTGATGAACTGTCCGGCCGCTGTCGCGTCCGGCAGCGGAACGCTCTTGGCGGCGTTGCTGGCCAGCATCTCGATCAGCACCGCGTCCTGCGCGCGCTGGACCTGGGCCAGATAGGTCGGCGACTTGGTCAGGCCCTGATCCTTGGCCCTGCCGACCAGCAGCTTGCGATCGATCACCCGCTGCAGCAACTGCGCCGTCACCGCCTTGCCATTGGCCCCCGGCGGCACCTGCTGCCCATTCAGCTCGGCGTTGAGCTGCTGCTGCGTGATCTCCTCGCCATTGACCACGGCCACCACTTGGCCGCCGACCTTCTTGCCGCATCCGCCCAGCATCAGGGCCGCGGCCGTGCCCAATGCCAGACCCGCCCTATTTACCCGCTTCATGTTCCATCCTCTCCGGATCATCGAATCGCCGCGCCCGCCGACGGGCCGAGCAGCACCTGGCGCATCTGTGGGCCAACGGCCGCGTACAGGTCGCGGGCGAACGCATCCAGCATCGGCGTCACGACGCCGCTCGCGACGCTGGACACGCGCACCAGCACGCCGTCCGGCACGACGCCCGTGAAATTCTCCGCCGCCACCGCGCTGTGCTCCGCGGCCCAGCTGGTCGGGAAATGAGAGCCCAACCGCGTCCAGTAGATCAGCTGCTCGCGCCGCACCTCCGTCTCGGCGAGGATGGCGCGCGTCGGCACCGCCACGCCCGGCGCGATCGCGACCCGATGGGGCTCGTTGCTTGTCAGCCGATAGCCCGACGCCGGGTAGCAGACCTCCGGCCGATGCACCTGGACGGTGCCGTCCTGCGCGCCGCTATAGGCGATCAACAGCATGACGGCCGCGCCGCCCTGGGCGGCATAGGTCCGGGTCAGCAGCTGGCTGTACAGCTTGTCGCGCAGCTGATCCTCCGGCGGAAGCACCAGCCCGCTTGCGGTATCGAAGGCCCAGCGCCCGAACTCCTTGGGCACCAGATCGTCCAGCTTGGCGCGGCCGAGCAGGTTTTCGGTGCGGTGCGGCTGCATCGCCCAGCCCGCGCCCGCCGCCAGCGCCAGCGCGCCGCCGATCAGCGCCT